>CAJANL010000191.1 GCA_903941105.1 uncultured Rhodospirillaceae bacterium | reverse complement strand
TCAACGCCGCCGTCACCCAGATGGACGAGATGACGCAGCAGAACGCCGCCCTGGTGGAGGAATCCGCCGCCGCGGCGCACTCGCTGGAGGAGCAGTCGCAGGAACTCAACCGCCTGATGAGCTTCTTCAGGGTGGACGCGACGGCCCTAGCGTGACGCCGAAGTGATCTGGAGGAAGATGTCCTCCAGGTCGGTTTCCTCGGTGGACAGGTCTTGGATGGTCAGGCCGGCCGCCCGGACCGCATCGAGGATGGCGCCCACCGGGGTGGCCGAGGGTTGGTAGCGGAATACCAGACGCCGCTCGGGACGCAACTCGGGGGCCAGTTCCGCCAGCGAGTCCGGCACCCGGTCGAGGTCTGCCTCGAGCGTCAGGGTCAGCGACTTGCTGTCCAGCCGCTTCAGCAACCGGGCGGTGGTGTCGCAGGCCACCAGCTTGCCGTGGTTGATGATGGCGATGCGGTCGCAGAGCTGCTCCGCCTCCTCCAGGTAATGGGTGGTGAGCAGGATGGTGGTGCCGGCGGCATTGAGTTCCTTGACATAGGCCCACAACTGCTGCCGCAGTTCGATGTCGACGCCGGCGGTGGGCTCGTCGAGCACCAGTACCGGTGGCCGGTGCACCATGGCCTTGGCCACCAGCAGGCGCCGGCGCATGCCGCCCGACAGGGTGCGGGCATAGGCCTCGGCCTTGTCGGCCAGCCCGACCGCCGCCAGGATCTCCATGGTGCGGCGTTCCGACTTGGGCACGCCATACATGCCGGCCTGGACATCGAGCAGCTCGCGCGGGGTGAAGAACGGGTCGAGGTTGAGCTCCTGCGGCACCACGCCGATGGCGGCCTTGACGCCGCGCGGATCGGCGTCGACCTCGCGGTCCCACACCGTCACTCGGCCCGAGGTCTTCAGCACCAACCCGGCCATGATATTGATGAAGGTGCTCTTTCCCGCCCCGTTGGGACCCAGCAGGCCGAAGAACGAGCCGCGCGGAATGGCCAGCGAGATAGCGTCCAGCGCCAGCTTGTCGCCGCGCCTGCCCCGGTAGACCTTGGTCAACGACACGGCCTCGACGGCGTGGTCGGGAATAGAGAGTGTTTGAACCATCGTCATCAATGGGTATCATCCGCTCGTTTCCACGGTCAACGGATGCTCGCACATGGCTGCCCCCAATCTCTCCAACGACAAACAGATCGTTACCACCGGTTCCGTCGCCTGCGACGGCAACAACGACGACTCGGCCCTGGGCCACCCGCGTATCTGGCTGACCTTCGCGGGCGGCGAGCGCGAGATCGTCTGCCCCTATTGCTCGCGCACCTTCGTGCTGGCCGAGGGCGCCAAGGCGCACGGGCATTGATGTGAGCCCCCCCCGCCACGTTTATCTGGTCGACGGCTCGGGCTTCATCTTCCGGGCGTTCCACGCCATTCCGCCCATGACGCGGAAGGATGGCACGCCGGTGAATGCCGTCTACGGCTTCACCACCATGCTGATGAAGCTGTTGACCGAGACCGACGCCGATCACGTGGCGGTGGTGTTCGATGCGGGGCGGAAGACCTTCCGCAACGACCTCTATCCCGAATACAAGGCGCACCGCCCGCCGCCGCCCGAGGAGCTGGTGCCGCAGTTCCCCCTGGTGCGCGAGGCGACGCGGGCCTTCAACGTCTGTTGCGTCGAGCAGGAAGGGTTCGAAGCCGATGACCTCATCGCCACCTACACCGCCCAGGCGGTGGCGCAGGGGGCGCGGGTCACCATCGTGTCGTCCGACAAGGACCTGATGCAACTGGTGGGCAATGGCGTCGAGATGCTCGACCCCATGAAGAACAAGGCCATCGGCGAGGCCGAGGTCCGCGAGAAGTTCGGCGTGCCGCCCTCCCAGGTCGTGGATGTCCAGGCGCTGTGCGGCGACGCCACCGACAACGTCCCCGGCGTGCCGGGTATCGGCGTCAAGACCGCCGCCCAGTTGATTGCGGAATTCGGCGATCTTGAGACCCTGCTGGCGCGGGCCGGCGAGATCAAGCAGCCCAAGCGTCGCGAGGCGCTGATCGATCATGCCGACAAGGCCCGCATCAGCCGGCAACTGGTTCTGTTGCGCGCCGACGCCCCCCTGCCGGAGCCGCTGTCGGCCATGGCGGTTCGCGAGGCCCGTCCCGACCTGCTGGCCGCTTTCCTGGAGGCGCAGGGCTTCCGCAGCATCCTGGCGCGGGTGCAATCCACGTCGGCGCCTCGCCTACCCGATGCGGCCGGGACGCCCGCGCTCGAAACTCGGTACGAACTGGTCACCTCCATCGAGGCGCTGGACCGCTGGATCACCGGCGCCATCACCGCCGGAGTCGTCGCCTTCGACACCGAAACCACCTCGCTGGATCCGCTGCGCTGTCACCTGGTCGGCGTCTCGCTGGCCCTCGAACCCGGCCGCGCCTGCTACATCCCGGTCAGGCACTCGCCCGCCGCGGCGCAGGGCTCGCTCGACCTGGGCGGCCCCAGCCCCGACACCAAGGCACCCCAGCTGATCGCCGCCGCCGAAATCCTGGCACGGCTCAAGCCGCTGCTGGAGGACCCGGCGGTGCTCAAGGTGGCGCACAACGCCAAATACGACCTCCAGGTGTTGGCCGCCAGCGGCATCCGGGTGACGCCCATCGACGACACCATGCTGCTGTCCTACGTGCTGGAGGCCGGCGCCCACGGCCACGGGCTGGACGAGCTGTGCCTGCTGCATTTCGGCCATACCAATATCGCGTTCTCCGACGTCTGCGGCAGTGGCAAGGCGCAACTGACCTTCGATCAGGTGGCGCTCGACAAGGCGCTGGACTACGCCGCCGAGGACGCCGACATGACGCTGCGGCTGCACCGGCTGCTCAAGCCGCGCCTGCTGGCCGAACACATGGTCACCGTCTACGAGACGCTGGAGCGCCCGCTGGTGCCGGTGGTGGCGGAAATGGAGCGGGCCGGCGTCAAGGTGGACGCGGCGGTGCTGCGCGCCCTGTCGGCCGATTTTGGCCGCCGCATGGCCGAGCTGGAGACCGAGATCATCGGCCTCAACGACGGCGAGGTCTTCAACATCGGCAGCCCGCAGCAATTGGGCCGGGTGCTGTTCGAGAAGCTGAAGCTGCCCGGCGGCAAGAAGACCAAGACCGGCCAATGGGCCACCGGCGCCGATGCGTTGGAGGCGCTGGGGCCGCTGCATCCCATTCCCGCCCGCATCCTCGACTGGCGCCAGATCGCCAAGCTGAAGAGCACCTATGCCGACGCCCTGGTGGCCCAGATCAACCCGGTGACGGGGCGGGTCCATACCAGCTATTCCCTGGCCGCCACCTCCACCGGCCGGCTGGCCTCCAGCGATCCCAACCTGCAGAACATCCCGGTCCGTACCGAGGAAGGCCGCAAGATCCGTCGCGCTTTCATCGCCGAGCCCGGCCACGCCGTGCTATCGGCCGACTATTCCCAGATCGAGCTGCGGCTGGTGGCCCATGTCGCCGGCATCGAGGGGCTGAAACAGGCTTTCCACGACGGCGCCGACATCCACGCCATCACCGCCAGCCAGGTGTTCGGGGTGCCGGTGGAGGGCATGGACGCCAGCGTGCGCCGCCGCGCCAAGGCGATCAATTTCGGCATCATCTATGGCATCAGCCCGTTCGGGCTGGCGGCCCAGTTGGGCATCCCGCAGGGCGAGGCCAAGGCCTATATCGAGGCCTATCTCGGCCGCTATCCGGAAATCCGCGCCTATATGGACGCCACCAAGGAGCAGGCGCGCCGCCAGGGCTTCGTCACCACTCTGTTCGGCCGCAAGATGTTCGTCCCCGGCATCGCCGAGAAGAACCCCGCCATGCGCAACTTCGCCGAACGCGCCGCCATCAACGCCCCCATCCAGGGCGGCGCCGCCGACATCATCAAGCGCGCCATGATCCGCCTGCCGGCCGAGTTGGCGATGGCGGGGCTCAAGGGCCGCATGCTGCTGCAGGTGCATGACGAACTGGTGTTCGAGATCCCCGAGGCCGAGGCTGCCGCCACCGTCGCCGTGGTCAAGCGGGTGATGGAGGGAGCCGCGACGCTGTCGGTGCCGCTGGTGGTCGACACCGGCGTGGCGGCGACGTGGGACGAGGCGCATTAGCAGGCTGCTAGCTCTCCCGGACGGGGTACCCTATCTCCTATGCAGCCTTGCCCCCGACGTGGCAGAGGAGTCAGCCTTTCGCTCCGGCGAGGCGAGGAGCGGCGACCATGGGCAGGGACTTCTACCAGCACCACATGGAGCTACGCCTGCGCGATCTGACGCTCCAGATCGAAAGCGTCAAGGCGCACTTGGCGGAAAGCGGTGACCCGCGCGCCATGGCCGACCTGGCCGGCGAGATCGCCGCACTCGAAGCCCGGCGTGATCAGATGAACGGCAAGCTCACCGTTCTGGAGCAGGAGCCCGACGGCACCTGGGAGGAACTCAAATCCGAAATCGAGGACGAGTGGGATGGTCTCGCCCAGGATTTCGAGGAGCGGATGGCCAGCCTGATTTAGCACGGTGCGGAAAACCTCTTCCCGCCGCCCTTCATCTCGTCACCCCCGCGAAGGCGGGGGTCCATGTTGGGGC
>CAJANL010000190.1 GCA_903941105.1 uncultured Rhodospirillaceae bacterium | reverse complement strand
CGACATCACCGGCCCACGCACCATTGCCCGCCTGTGGTGCGCCCAATGCGGTGACACGCTGGATATCACCTTGAACAGTGCCCATCACGCCGATGGTGTCGAGCGCATGGCGCGGGCCAAGGGATGGGACTGTGACAAGAATCGTCCGCGCCGCACCATCTGCCCCGACTGCAAGGCCCGTCCGCGCCCACCGATCAAACCGGCTGCGCCGACCCCCATCAAACCCACCATCAGGAAGGAAATGCCGATGACGACGCCCGCCCTCCGTCCCGCCACCCCCGACGAGCGCATGCGCATCCGCCACAAGTTGGACGAGGTGTTCGACGATTCCAAGGGCATGTACCTGGACGGCTATTGCGACCAGCGAGTTGCCGACGAATTGAAGCTGCCGCGTAAGATGATCGAGCAGATCCGCGAAGCAGCCTATGGCCCCATCCGCACCGATCCCGAAATCGAGCAACTGCGCACCGACATCGCCTCCCTGGTCTCCCAGGCCAGCACGCTGGCCAACCGACTGGCCGATGTCGAAAAACGCTATCTGGCCCGGTGACGATGATGGTCGACATCACTCCGTCGGACATTCAGGCCCAGGCCATCGCCGCCATCCGTGACTGGTTCCATAGTCGCACGGACGAGCAGCAGGTGTTCCGACTGTTTGGCTTTGCCGGAACGGGAAAATCAACCGTGCTGAAATTCGCCCTCGACGATCTGGGCCTCAGCCCCCATGCGGAGAATAGGCCCGGCGTGGTCACCGCCACCTTCACCGGCAAGGCCGCCCTGGTGCTGCAGCGCAAGGGAACACCGGCCAGGACCATACACAGTCTGATCTACAGCGTCATCGAGGCCACCGATGAGGAGATCGAGGAAGCAGGAAAGCGCATCACTCAGGCGGAATTGAATGCCCGTGGGTTGATCGGTTTCGACCGCACCGCCGCCGAGGCCGCCATCGAGGCCATGCGCCAGACGCTACGCGACATGAAGAAACCGCGCTTCGCCCTTAATCCCGACAGCCCTGCCGCCAGCGCCAAGCTGATCGTTTTGGACGAGGTGTCCATGGTCGGTGACGAGATGGCCCGTGACCTGATGAGCTTCGAGCGCCCCATCCTGGTGCTGGGCGACCCCGGCCAGTTGCCGCCGATCAAGGGCGAGGGTGCGTTTACCCAGGCGGCCCCCGACATCATGCTGACCGAGATCCACCGCCAGGCCGCCGAAAGCGCAATCATCCGTCTCGCCACCATGGCCCGCGAAGGCCAGCCCATCGGCTTCGGCCAGTACGACGACCATGCCTGGAAGATGCCCATGGCCGACGTCACCCCGCCGCAGGCATTGCGCGGCGGACAGGTCATCTGCGGTCGCAACGCCACCCGGTTCCAGTTGAACAATGCGTTGCGCCGTGCAGCCGGCTTTGGCGGATCGTACCTGCCCACCGGCCCCAACGAGAAAATCATCTGCCTCAAGAACCAGAACGACCTTGGCCTGATCAACGGCATGTTCGTCTCGCTCTCCGACATCGTCGATGAAGGCAGCCTGTATTTCTCGGCGGTGGGCATCGACGAGGATGGCAAGCCGGTAGGGTATCCGGGGACCAACGGCCAGCCCGGCCGACTCCTTATCTATAAAGGGCATTTCGAGGACCATGTCGCCCTCGATGCCCATCGCCACGACCGCGACTGGAAGAATAAACGCCTGCTGACCGAGGCGACCTTTGGCTGGGCCATCACCTGTCACAAGGCGCAGGGCTCCAGTTGGGAGAACGTCGTCGTCTGGGACGACGGTCTGGGCCGCACCGAACAGGATCGCCGCCGCTGGCTGTACACCGCCATTACTCGTGCCGAAAGGGGGCTGGTGATACTCGCATGATCGACCTCAACGACGTCTGGCAACCGCCTGCCCGTTTTGACCTGCCCGAAATTCGTGGTCGCTTGGCCGCCACGGCACCGGACTGGCTGCCCGGCCTGTTTCCCCAAGGTCGGCTGTCCCCGGATCGCCGGACGCTGCGCTGTGCCGATTTGTCGGGGCGTTCGCCGCGCAAGGACGGCTCGTGCATCATCCATCTTGGCGGTCACCATGCCGGTTGGGGCTT
>CAJANL010000189.1 GCA_903941105.1 uncultured Rhodospirillaceae bacterium | reverse complement strand
CGGTTTTCATGACCGAGCCCCCTCTCCCAGCGGGAGAGGGTTATGCGCCGATGCCTCGCTCATCTACCCTTTCCACCCCTTGAGGCGCTCCGCCAGCCGGGCGACGTGCTCCGGTGGGGTCTGCGGCACGATGCCGTGGCCGAGATTGAAGATGAACCTGCCCTTGCCCAGCACCTTGAGGATGCGGTCGATGCCGGCGTCCAGCGCCTCGCCGCCCGCCACCAGCAGGATGGGGTCGAGATTGCCCTGCACGGTGCATCGCGGCTGCAGCTTCTCGGCGGCCCAGGCCAGCGGCACCCCGGAATCCAGCGAGACGCCGTCGACGCCGGTCTCGGTGACGAAGCGTTCGTAGAGAATGCCGGCCTGGCGCGGGAAGCCCACCACGGGAACGCCGGGCCGTTCGCTCCTGATCCGCTCGACCAGGCTGCGGGTCGGGCCGATCACCCAGCGCTCGAACTGGTCCTCGGGCAGCGCCCCGGCCCAGGTGTCGAAAATCTGGATCGCCTCGGCGCCGTTGTCGATCTGGCGGATCAGGTAGTCGCCGGTGGCCGTGGTCAGCATTTGCATCAGCCGGGCGAAGGTCTCCGGCTCGGACCACATCAGCTTCTTGGTCTGGGCGAAGTCCTTCGAGCCGCTGCCCTCGACCATGTAGGTGGCCACCGTCCACGGCGCGCCGGCGAAGCCGATCAGGGCGGTGGTGGCGGGGATCGCCTTGGACAGGGTAGCCATGGTGGCGTAGACCGGCGCGAGATGCTGGTGCAGGCCCGAAGCGTCGAGACGACTCAGATCCCCTGCCGAGCGAATCGGCGTCAATACCGGACCTTCGCCCTCGCGGAAGGCGACGGTCTGTCCGAGCGCGTCGGGAACCACCAGGATGTCGCTGAACAGGATCGCCGCGTCGAAGCCGTAGCGCCGCAGCGGCTGCAGGGTGACCTCGGAGGCCAGCGCCGGGTTGTAGCACAGGTCGAGGAAGCTGCCGGCGGTCGCCCGCGTCTCGCGATATTCGGGGAGATAGCGGCCGGCTTGGCGCATCAGCCAGAAGGGCGGCGGCGACAGGGTCTCGCCGGCCAGGGCGCGCAGGAAGCGCTTCGTCGGAGGGGAGCGATCGGTCACGGGCGCCTCGGGGCGGGGGTTTTACCGGTGACCGTCATACAGTCTTTAGTCTTGAGAAGAAAGGTGGCTGTGGTTAGTGGGTGCCTGTGAAAGCCGGGGATTGATGGTTGTCCCTTGTTCGTCCCCAGGCTCATCACGATTCGCGGTGGTGGGTGCCGGCCGCTGTGGAAAAGCGGCGGGGGTTTGCCGCAACGGGTTGAGCCATAAGCCGAAAGTCGTGCGGCGCAACGGGTGCAAGCCGGGGAAATCGGATGCGGGGGCGGGCAATTCACGCTATCCTCGCGCCGATGCCCTTCGGTTTTCGACAGGGGGGCACCACTGTTCATGGCCGGGACCCGAATGGGGGTGGAATTTCCGCCCCATGGCCGGACCCCCCGGTTATCCCCGGACTTACGACTTATCCACAGGCAAGATGACCAGCTTCCATCTCCATCTCGTGTCCGACGCCACCGGCGAAACCGTCGCCTCGGTGGCCCGCGCCTGCATGGCCCAGTTCGAGGGCGTCCATCCCATCCAGCACAACTGGTGGCTGGTGCGGACCCAGGGCCAGGTCGAGCGGGTCATCGCCGGCATCGAGGAGCATCCCGGCATCGTGCTGTTCACCGTGGTGGACGGCGGCGTGCGCGGCGTGCTCGAGGAAGCCTGCCGCCGGCTCAAGATGCCGTGCATCCCCCTGCTGGATCCCGCCATGGCGGCGCTGGCCTCGCATCTGGGCGTCGAGATGCAGCACACCCCCGGCCGCCAGTACCAGCTGGACGCCGAGTACTTCGCCCGCATCGACGCCATGCAGTTCACCCTGGCCCATGACGACGGCCAGCTGATGGAGCATGTGGAGGAAGCCGACATCGTGCTGGTGGGGGTGTCGCGCACCTCGAAGACGCCGACCTGCATGTATATCGCCAACCGTGGGCTCAAATGCGCCAACTACCCGCTGGTGCCCGGCGTGCCGCTGCCGCCCGAGCTGGAAGTCGCCAAGTCTCCTTTGGTGGTGGGGCTGACCAAGGACCCCAAGAGCCTGTCGGAGAT
>CAJANL010000188.1 GCA_903941105.1 uncultured Rhodospirillaceae bacterium | reverse complement strand
GCGGTCTGATCGAGATCGAGCTTGGTGGCGGTCGGTGCGTCCGGGTCGATGCCGACGTTGATTCTGGCGCCTTGCGGCGGGTCCTCGGCGTTCTGGAGCGCCGATGATCCCGGTTCCAAACAATGTGCGGGTGTGGCTGGCGGTGGGCCGGACCGACATGCGGCGCGGCATGAATGGCCTGGCCCTTCAGGTCCAGGATGCGTTGAAGCGCGATCTTCACGCCGGCGATCTTTTGAAGATCATCTGGCATGACGGGCTGGGGATGTGGCTTTACGCCAAGCGCCTGGAGCGTGGCCGGTTCATTTGGCCGTCGCCGGCCGATGGCGTGGTGGCCATTTCCGCCGCTCAGCTGGCCTATATGCTCGTTCGACCTGGATCGGGCGCCGCGACCACGCCCTGCTCCTGCTCGGCGTCCAGACCGGCATGCGTGTGTCCGAGCTGGTTGGCCTCGACCGGGATGCCGTCAGCCTGGCGCAAGGGGCCCACGTCCGTTGCCTGGGCAAGGGACGCAAGGACCGATGTACGCCACTGACCACCACGGCCGTCATGACGCTGAAGGAGTGGCTGCGGGAACCGAAGCGTGCCCAGCTCCTCTTCCCAAATATCCACGGTGGCCGGCTCAGTGTCGATGCGGTTCAATACCTGATGGCCAAGTACGTGGCGATCGCCGGCGAGCGGATACCTTCCTTGAGGCAGAAGCAGGTCTCGCCGCACATTCTCCGGCACAGCGCCGCCATGGAACTCCTCCAGGCCGGCGTCGAGTGCTCGGTCATCGCCTTGTGGCTGGGGCACGAGTCCATCGACACCACCCAGGTCTATCTCCATGCCCATCTCGCCCTGAAGGAAGCGGCGCTGGCCAAACTCAGTCCCTATGACGGCGATGCCGCCAATCGCTTCCAACCCGATGACACGCTGCTGGCGTTCTTGAACGCTCTTTGACCACTGCTGACTATGCCGAGCCGATGGCTCTCAACGTCATGCCGACCGCGACTGGCGAATGTCGGCTCGGCATAGTTCGGCGTTCGGCATAAACGGCCAAGATGAACGATGTCGATCCGCAAGCATGGCTGGCCGACGTCCTCGCCCGCATTGCCGGGCACCCGGCCCACCGGCTCGATGACCTCCTGCCGTGGAACTGGCGCCCGCTGCCGCGCGTCGCCGACAGTCAGGCAGCCTGATCCTGGCCGCCATCGCCGCCGTCTTCACCATTGGCCACGTCGCCACAATGCTCGGCGAGGACGAGGAATGGCTGTGGGAGCTCTCCATCGACATGGACCCCGACGACGGCTGCCTGTGGGTCTACGGCATCGGCGAGGACGGCGTGACCGCCTTCACTCAGTTCGGCATCGAAGTCCTACAGCAGATCATCAGTGATCAGCGGGCTGCCGGCAGGGCACCGCCACCGGCCAAATCGACAGGGTAGCACCTGCGGTGCTCACCGGATGCAGACGCTGATCATATCTTTGTTATTCCAGATCGACGGGCCTTTTTGGGTGCGGCGAACCGGACGGCGTTCCCGAAGGCCGGCGGCGATAAAATCCTTCAGATACAGAAGGTGCTCCAGATTAGGCGATCATACCAACAAGCCATCCCCGTCATCGGACTTGATTCCCTTCAAGCGATTCCCCTGGGGACAAGGCTACCATCTTCATCCCGTCCCAACGGTCCTCTGGATGGGCGGTGATGCAGGCCGCCAACCCAATCAGACACATCAGGATTATGGCGGAAATAAGGGAGAAAAGCATCGAGCGGCTCCCTTTCCGAGGGCCGACTCAATACCAATAAAAATGTTCGGCATGAAGTGACAAGCCTGAGAACTTATGCACACAATATTCATAACGATCTTGGTGGGTATCTTTTGAATCCGCTAAACGCCATTTCATGATGCTTGTTAAATATGCAATCATGACTGTCGCTAGTTATGAGTCAATACCTTGACAGATCATCTGCAGTCAAGTCTTCGTCTGTCTTTGGCGGCGGCTGTTTTCAGCTTGCCCGGCATGCGGGGGTATTCTTCGGATAGCAGCGCGAAGATGCCGCAGGCCTGATCCGTCCTGTTCAGCCGATCGAAGGATGCCCCCATCCTGTAGAGCATCTCGGGAGCCTTGGAGTGCTCGGGATATTTCTCGTAGCCCTCGCCGAACAGCTCGGCCGACGCGGCGAAGTCCTTGCGCTGGGAAAAGGCGATGTCGCCCCGCCAATACTGTGCGTTGCCGGCCAGCT
>CAJANL010000187.1 GCA_903941105.1 uncultured Rhodospirillaceae bacterium | reverse complement strand
TCGATATAGACGCGCTTGACTTCCTTGCCCACCGGGCCGGTCAGGTGGGTGACCAGCACCTTGCCCAGCATGGCGTCGGCGGCACCGGCGACATCGTCCACCGACTTGACGACGCGAACGCCGCCCTTGCCCGAGGCGTCACCCTTGAAGGTGCCCTTGCCGCGGCCGCCGGCGTGGATCTGGGACTTGACGACCCAGACCGGGCCGCCCAATTCCTTGGCCACCTGCGCGGCCTCGGCCGGGGTGTAGGCGACGCCGCCCTTGAGCACGGCGACGCCGTACTTGGCCAGGAGCTGCTTGCCCTGATACTCGTGGATATTCATGGGTTGGCTCTCTTCCTAGTGAGAAGACGTCTTAGAGGCCCATCAGGCCCTTGGCGGTCTTGATCAGGCCGCGCACCGCGTCGGCCGACTTGTCGAAGCCGGCCTGCTCTTCGGCGTTCAGCTCGATCTCGACGACGCGCTCGACGCCGCCGGCACCGATCACCACCGGCTCGCCGACGAAGATGTCGTCGGCCTGCTTGTAGGTGCCCTTCTTGACCAGGGCGGCGCAGGGCAGGACGCGCTTCTTGTCCTTGAGATAGGCCTCGGCCATGGCGACACCGGCGGCGGCCGGGGCGTAGAAGGCCGAGCCGGTCTTCAGCAGGTTGACGATCTCGGCGCCACCGTCACGGGTGCGCTGCACGATCTTGTCCAGCTTCTCCTGGGTGGTCCAGCCCATCTTCACCAGGTCGGGCAGCGGGATGCCGGCGACGGTGGAGTAGCGCACCAGCGGAACCATGGTGTCGCCATGGCCACCCAGCACGAAGGTGGTGATGTCCTGCACCGAGACGTTGAACTCTTCCGCCAGGAAGGTGCTGAAACGGGCCGAGTCGAGCACGCCGGCCATGCCGATGATCTTGTTGGCGGGCACGCCGGAGAAGTGCTGCAGCGCCCACACCATGACGTCCAGCGGGTTGGTGATGCAGACGACGAAGGCGTCGGGGCAATTTTCCTTGATGCCCTTGCCGACGGACTCCATGACCTTGAGGTTGATGCCCACCAAGTCGTCGCGGCTCATGCCGGGCTTGCGCGGCACGCCGGCGGTGACGATGACCACGTCGACGCCCTTGATGGCGGAGTAGTCGTTGGCGCCGGAGTAATGCGCGTCGACGCCCTCGATGGGGGTGGACTGCAGGATGTCGAGGGCCTTGCCCTGGGGGACACCTTCGGCGATGTCGAACATGATGACGTCGCCGAGTTCTTTCAACCCGATCAGGTGGGCGAGCGTGCCGCCGATGTTGCCGGAGCCAACGAGAGCGATCTTATTGCGTGCCATGGTGTGGAGTTCCCTCGAACGTGAGCAGGAGTCTGGTCGAACGGGTGGGCCGCGTCTGTGCGCGAGCAGGAGCCATGGGGGGCTTAGGTAACCCGATTCGCCGTTGAGGGCAAGGGGCTTGGAGTATGCCAAAGGAACATTGGTCCCTTGCAAAACGGTTAGAATTCCCTCGGGTTTTGCCCCATCGCGCCGCGCGAAATGGCTAACCCTTTGGAGTCATTTGAAAACACCCTACCCGGGAGGGGTTTTAGACTACCCGGAGGGAGGGGGCGGGGAAGGCGGCGGGGCCTCCTGCGCCTGGACGGCCGGAGGCTTGCCGTTGCGGACGAACGGCAGGAACGCCAGCGCCGATCGCAGTTTCGACCACAGGTCGGCATCCATCAGCCCGACCGCCAGTCCGACCGCGGCACCAAGGCAGGCCTCGAACAGCGCCTTGAACAGATCGATCCTGCGGTCCTGTTGCTGGGAGCCGCGAATTTGATGCAGGATCTCCCGCACGGCGGCCAGATACGAGCTGTTGGCTTTCGCCTGAGCCAGGCCAGCCGCGACGCCCCCCCGGATGTCGGCCATTTCGTCCCGCAGCGCGCGGAGGGCGTCCCCCACGCTTGGCTGGGCCACCTCTCCCCTGGGGCTCATCCGTTGCCGCAGGCGGTGCTGGATGGCGCGGCGCATGGCCGACATCTCGCGGTCGAGCGACCGGGCCTCCTGTTGATGGTCTCGGGGCTGATGGTCGGGGCGAGCGGTCACCGCTTGATACGCCGAACGTAGAAGTAGCGCTCCACCACCTCCAGTCCGTCCACCGTGCCGCCCGGCCCCAAGACGAAGTTGACGAAATACCGGCACTGGTTGGCGCGCGAGTGGGTGTAGATGGGAACCGCGTCGGCCTCGAACTGGCTGGCACTGAGGGCTCTGCCGGCCAGGGCGGTGAATGCGGGAAGGCGATCGAGTTCGGCGCGCCGGTTGGACGGCCAGGCCGGCTCGATCCGGAAAGTGCCGGAATGGTGCGAGATGGTGTAGAGGAACTCCGGCTGGTTGGGCGCCGACTCCCAGCACGGCAGCGGCCCGAAGCCGCGGCGATCGGACGAGGCCGCCGTCCGGGCGCTCTCCAATTGGCTGATGCGGGCCTGGGCGGCGCGGGCGGCGTCCTCGGCCTGGCGAAGACGGTCGGCGACGGCCTTGGCCAGATTGCTGTCGGCAGGCACCTGGAGCAGGCGCGCGATCTGCTGCAACTCGGCCGTCGTTGGCGTCTGCGCGGTGCGGCTGTCCTCGGCGTGCCGCCGCAACTCCCTGGCCGCCGCAGCGAGGTCCGCCGTTTCGCCCACCCCCATGGCCTGGGCGGCCTGCTGCACCCTGGCCCGGTTGGCCTCGGCGGCGTCACGGTGGCGCTGCGCCTGGGCGGCAAGGGTGCGTGCCGCGTCGGCCATGCCGTCGCCGGGGGGCACGCCCAGCGCCTTAGCAGTGGCGACCACCTCGCGAACCGTTCCCTCGCGCGCCGAGTCGCTGCCGGTCAAGGCGGCCATCAAGGTGGCGGTGACCGGCGCGTCCTTGGCGGATTTCCCCGCAGAATGAGGCTTGCGCTGCTTCCACAGTTCGAGCGGTTCGCGCAGGGCGTCCTTCAGGCTGTGGCTGGCGCGGACCCCCAACTGCGCCGCCACGTCGGCCCACTCGCCGGCGATTCTCTGCTGTTCGCTTCGGGGCATGGCCTGGACCAGTGTCGTGGTGACCGGCTTGTTGCTGTCGGCCGGTTCCGGCTTGGCCTGCTGTGGATCGATGACCAGGCTGACCACCGTCACCGCGACGAAACTCAGCAGCAGCATCAGTTCGATGATGCTGGTATTGCGGATATCACCGCTATGGCGAAGGCTTGGGGGGGTGGTACGGGAGCCGACGCGGGTTTCGGGGGCGTCTCCCCATCCTCTATGCGCCACGCCCGGTTCCCAACTCACGGACGACGCAGCCGGCGCACTCGCTGAGATTGCGATAGACCGCGGAGGTTGCCTCGGTGGCCCGCGTCAGTTCGGCCTCGATGCCCTTGCGCAACTCGACGATTCGCCGCAGTTCCTCCTCGAACGCCGTCTTGGCCGTCGACAGCGAGCCATTGTAGTCGGCGAACTTGCCGGTGGTGGCGGTCAGTTCCGCCCGCATGGGCGCCAGCGCCTGGGTGATGCCGGCCATGGCGCGGGCGAGGTCGGCCAGGGGCGGGGCCTGACTGCCCATGTCCCGGATGACTCCCTCGAAGGCCGACAGCCCTTGCCGGGCCGCCTGGACGCCATCGGCGAAGCCGTCGAACTGGGCCGTCTGGCCGTCGGTCACCGTGCGCATCCGCCGCATGGACTGACCGAGGTCGGCGACCTCCTTGTCCAGTCCCTGCATGGCGCTTTGCAGGCTGTCGCGCAGCTTTTCCGGCTCCACCGCCAGTCCGGCGATGCGGCGCTCCAGGGTGGCGAAGAGTTGTTCCTGCCGGTTCGCCACCTGCTCCAGCAGCTTCTCGGTCGCCTTGGCCAGCCGCTCTTCGCGGCTCTGGGCGCGGGCCAGCGACTCGGTCGCCGCCTTGCTGGCCTTGTCCACCCAACTGCGCTTGGAGTCCTTCAATTCGTCGGTCAGGCTCTTGCCGGCGTCGCGGATGCCACCGGCGACGTCCTTGACGCTTTTCTGCAGGTCGCTCAGGGATTGCTGCACCGAATGGTGGGCCGCCCGTTCCGCCTGTTCCTCGCCGAGGAAGAACTGGACGAACAGCAGGCGGGCGAGCATGCCGATGCCGGTGGTGGTCAGGGCGACGCCGAAGCGGCCGAGGATCTCCGAGGTGTTGCCGCTTTTGCCCAGGCCGAGGACGACCATGCTGACCGCCATGGCGGCGAGGGTGAGCAGAAAGCCGAGGTAATAGAAGCTGTCGCCGATTTGGTCGCGGGAAAGCTGGCATCCGCGGCGATATCGTCCCATGGCGCTGAGCACATAGACCACCATCACCGCCGCCGACAGCGTCACATGCACCCACCAGTCGGCGCCCATCAGGGTGACGGTGACGATGAGCGCCGTCCCGACGGCGGTGCAGATGAAGAACAACGCGGCGACGGCCTTGTCGACTTCACCGGTAGGTGTTTTCGCCGCTATCATGGGATCGGATCCACTTCAACAAGGCTGCCGCCGGAAACGTTGAAAAATTTTTGCCAAAACTCGATGTGCGATACGGTCTGCGCCCCGTGATATTTGGCGCGTTTGAAATACACGACTGACACCTCGACTCCGTTGAGGGGAGCCACCACCTCTGTGAAATAGCTGAACCTGCTGAAGTCCTCAAATGTCGGATTTCGCTGCCAGTTCTTCATTTTTTGATCCGGCTTATATTGCGATATATCATTTGTATACTGCAGCAAATCGGAAAAGATGATCAGGCGACGCTGCCCCTCACTGTGGCGCAGGTCACTCAGGATGGCGACGTCGCGGATGGCCTCCATGATCGGTGATTGCGGCGCCGTGTCGCCCTGCAACAGCTCGCCCAGCAAGCGCTCCAGCGGCTCGCCGAAGGTCGCCTTGAACCGCGTCTCGATCTTTGCCGGGTTCTCGTAGAACTCGTTGGCTTCCTTGCGCGATCCTGGGCTGCACAGGGCAAAGCGCGCCGCGCCGACACCATTGGCGTCGAGCACGAAGATGGACAGCTTCTCGAACCGCTTCATGCCGTCGCGGATGCGCTCGATGGAGCGCCGCAGATAGGCCTGCTGGCTGGGTGAGAACGGATCGGTCTTGTCGACCAGGACGACGGTCTGCACCAGCGGGCGGCCGACCGGGCACAGGGTGTCGGGATCCCAGGCGCCCTTGTCGGGGCGCAAGGCGACCGAAGCGGCGGCAAGCAACAGCGCCACCATCAACGACACTCCGATGATGATCAGACCCTGCCGGTCCTTGGATGAGAACGCCATTTCCGACGCCTCAGACCGTGAGGCCGGCGATCCGCGCCTCGTCGGCGGTTGCGGCGTCGGCTTCCCGTTCGACCACATCCTTGAGGAAGAGTTCGGCGTCCTTCAGCGCCCGGTCGTTGATGTTGCGGAACTCGACGTGGTGGGTCTGGGCGAGATGGTCGATGTTGGCGAGATAATCCTCCAACTCCTTGACCTTGCGCTCGGCCGCGGCCAGGTCCCCCACCGGCAGCGGTGAATGGCTGCACAACTGCAGGAAGTCCTCGAAATAGCCCGGCGCCACCGAGGAGCGGACCTTGCGGTTGGCGGTGCGGTACATGGACAGCAGGGTGCGGTAGCACTCCTCGATGGCGTTGCAGAACGCTTGATAGCCGTCCTGCAGGCTCTTGCTGCGCGCCAGCAAGCGCGAGAACTCGTTGCAGTCCTCCCGCGCCCGGTCGACCCGGCTGTTCAGCTCCGCCTGCCCGTCGTCGACGGCCTGATTGATGGCATCCAGCAGCATCTGCTTGGCAGCCTCATAGGCGATCAGCGCCTTGCGGTAGCGGCGATGCACGTTGCCGAAGTTGGGATAGCGGTCGTCGGCGAGATAGCCGTCGGCCAGGGCCACCGAGGATGAGATCAAGCCGATGACGAACAGCACCCAGGCATCGAAATTATCGATCCAGAACAGCCCCTTCCGCAGGCTGGGAATGGTGTTGTTCAGCGCCAGCAGGGCGTTGATCTCCAACTGCGCCCGGTAGTGCGCCGTGGCTAGGTTGAACAGGAAGATGATCGAGAGATATCCCAGCACCCCCAGCGCCGCCGTCACCTTGCGCTCGATCAAAATGTGGTGAAGGTTGCGCATGACATAGATGCCGACCATCACCGACAGCCCGACATTGGCGATGGAAATCAGCATGGCCTGCAGGGTGCCGCCGAGCAGCCCCATGTCGCTGCCCTTGGAGAAAAAATAGCTGTTTGCCAGCGACTCCATGACAACGAGTGCCAATATGATCGAAATATGGAAAATATTAGACTCTGGATACCGCGGCTCGTGATGAATCTGGTTTGATTCGATGAAATATTTAAGGTCGCGCAGCATGGCGCGCTCTTCACGTCGATGGATGAGCAGTGTTTTCTTCTGCTCGGACATCACTCGCTTTATTTTCATATTGATGTTGTTCTGAATGGTAGAAATGATTCTCTCGACCGGCTTCAAGTCGATCTGATTGCGCTGATCTTCAAGGCGGGCCGCCTCGTTCAGGGCGGCGGCGCGTCCGCTTTCGAACAGTTCGGTGACCGTCGATTCGATCTGCCGGTGCGCCTCGTCGGGGCTCACATCGTCGGTGGCCGGCAAATCCTTGCGGCCGTTTTGGTTGCCCAAGGCCTCGATTTGCAAGGTACGAGCGATTCGAAAGGCGTCTACATCCGGTAGAATTGTCATCTGGCTGCCCTGCTGTTAGCCATATTGCGGAAGTGCGGCCAACACGTTCCCGTTCCACTCGTACAGTTAAATTTGTATGCGCGCAAGAGGCTGCTATGCTCCGGGATTGCATACAATCATAGCGAGCCGCCGCAGCCACGGCTACGCGCCGAGGGGCCACCCCCGCTCGCCGCGATCATGATGATAAGTTCGGGAATGAATTCGGAGATGAATTCAGGCGGAACGGCGCTATCCGCGCTCGCGCGTCACCCAGTCTTCCGCCTGCATCTCCATGAGCCTGCTGACGGTGCGTTTGAATTCGAAGGCGCCGGTGCCTTCGGGGTAGAGCGCTTCCGGCGGGGCGGCCGCCGAGCAGATCAGGGTGGTCCTGGCTTCGTACAGCGCGTCCACCAGGGTGACGAAACGCTTGGCCTCGTCCCGCCGCGCCGGGGACAAGAGCGGGATATCGGACAGCACCAGGGTGTGGAAGCGCTCGGCGAGGGTCAGATAGTCCGAAGCGCCGAGGGCGGTGCCGCACAGTTGCGCGAAGCTGAAACGGGCGACACCGGCGGCGGCCAGCGGCACCCTGACCTTGCGGCCGTTGACCTCGAAGCTTTGCGGCATGGACACCGCGCCCTCGGTGAGGCGGCTGAAGGCGAGTTCAAGGGCGGTTTCGGCCTCGTCGTCCAGGGGCGCGTGGTAGACCTTGAGGCCGCGCTTGCGCCCCAGCCGATAGTCCCCCTCGCTGTTGAGCTCCAGCAGGTCGAGGTAGCACTCCATCAACCCGATGAAGGGCAGGAAGCGGTCGCGCTGCAGGCCGTCCTTGTAGAGGTCGCGCGGCGGCCGGTTCGAGGTGATGACGATCACCACGCCATAGTCGAACAGGCAGTTGAACAGCCGCCCCACGATCATGGCGTCGGCGATGTCGGTGATCTGAAGCTCATCGAAGCACAGCAGCCACGCCCGGGCGGCGATGTCGTGCGCCAGCTTCGGGATGGGATCACTGCCGGCCTTGGTGCCGGGGTCATTGCGCCAGCGATGTATCTCGGCGTGGATGTCACGCATGAATTCGTGGAAATGGACGCGGCGCTTTTTGTCGACGGCGGCGCTGTCGAAGAACAGGTCCATCAGCATGGACTTGCCGCGCCCCACCTCGCCGAAGATGTAGAGGCCCTGCTTGGGCACCAGCTGGACGCCGTCGCCGGTCTTCCACACGAAGTTCAGCGGCTTGGCCTTGACCAGGCCGAAGCGGGCCAGCCAGCCGCTCTCGCCCGCCGATGGCTTGAAGCCGGCGAGGGCATGATTGAGGCTCTGCAACTTCTCGATGGCCAGTTGCTGCGCCGGGTCGGGCTTGAGCCCACCGGCCGCAACCCGCTCACGATAGGCTTGAAGGGGTCCGATCTTCATCGCGGCGCAACATAAAGCAGACGCGCCCGCGGGAAAAGCCCCTCGGGCGCGTCGTTGACACGTGTCGGATGCGGCTCAGCCGTCGCTGTTGATCTTGGTGATCAGGTCGTTCAGCACGGTGTCGGTCGATGCGGTTTCCACCTGGCAGGTGCCGGCGTTTTCGTGGCCACCACCACCGTAGATCAGGCACAGGGCGCCGACATTGGTCTTCGCCGAGCGGTTGACGATGGACTTACCGATGGCGAACACCGTGTTCTGCTTCTTCAGGCCCCACAACAGGTGGATCGACATGTTGGTGTCGGGGTACAGGGCATAGATCATGAAGCGGTTGCCGGCGTAGATGGTCTCCTCGCCGCGCAGGTCGAGCACCACCAGATTCTTATGAACCGTCGAGCAGCGCCGGATCTGTTCCTTGAACTTTTCCTGGTGGTCGAAATAGATGCCGGTGCGCTCGCGGACATCCTCAAGGTCGAGGATGTCCTCGATGGTGTGGTTGCGGCAATAGTCGATGAGATTCATCATCAACTGATAGTTGGAGATGCGGAAGTCGCGGAAGCGGCCCAGCCCGGTGCGGGCGTCCATGATGTAGTTGAGCAGCGTCCAGCCGTCGGGGTTGAGAATGTCGTCCATGGAATACTGGGCGGAATCGCCCTGGTCCACGGCGGCCATCATCTTGTCCCAGGCGGCGGGGAAGCGAACCGGCCCGCCGAAATAGTCGTAGACCACGCGGGCAGCCGAGGGCGCCTTGGGGTCGATGACGTGGTTGTCCTTCTTGCCGACCCGGATGGTCTCGGACAGATGGTGGTCGAAGGCAAGATGCACGCCGTCCACATAGGGCAGGTTGGTGGTGATGTCGCTCGGCCCGATGTCGATGACGCCGTCCTGCATGTCCTTGGGATGGACGAATTTGATATCGTCAATCATGTCCAGCTGCTTCAGCAGCACTGCGCAGACCAACCCGTCGAAATCGCTCCGGGTAACCAGCCTAAACTTCTTGCCGTCACTCATGGATTAGTCCTCCTTCCCGCCCCTGATTCCCACGAAGGATAGCCCGCCCTTGTCCCGGTGACAACTGGGGCGAGGGCGGGCACGCGAAGGAAGCGGTGGAATCAGCCGCCGCAGGTGCCACAGCAGGCGCCCTGGTCCTTGGCGAAGGCGGCGGTCTTGGTGATACGGACGCGAAACATCGGGCCCTGCTCCAGGTAGGTCCAGTCGAATGCCCCCTGGCGCTCCGACTTGAACTGATAGAACAGGGGGCGGGGATCGTGATCGTTGACAAGCACCAGCGCCTCGCCCACCGCCAGGCCGTCGAAGGTTGCGAAAATGCGGGGGTGGCGCTCGCGCGGCTCGATCTCGCGGACGTCGAGGAGGATGTCGGGGAGGATGTCGGGGAGGAGGGTGTCGGGCATGCCTGGCGTCACCTTATGACTGTATCGGATCACTAGCCGAAAGGTGACTCCGCCACGCATCTCCGGTCGTTGAGCATGGTCAAGCCGTCACTCGACCTTGCGCGAGGGACGGTGGCGAAACTTCGACGGCGGCTCGATGTGGTGCAGCATGGCGTCCTTGAACCCCTGGCTCCATCGCTCGCGCTCATCCTCCGACCGGTGCGGGTTGAGGCTGTCCACCAAGGCGTCCATGTCGGTGGGATCGTCGGTGTTGCACTTGCGGCCCGCGCTCCAACCGCTGGCATAGATGCGACTCAGCTGAAACGGAGTGCTCACGACCATGAAAATCCCCTTGGGCGACGGACTCGAAGGCAGGAGCCGAGAGCACGTCCGAGTGGTGCAAACGGCCATGCTCATATATGCCCGATTGACAAATTTACAATGCCACCCAATCCGTTGCCCCTCTCCGTGCCCCCTCCCCACCGTCTGTCGGGTTGAAAATGGAGACTCCGCCCCGGCACTTTCTTATAGTATGTTATGCTGATATAGCGACATCCCACAGCAGGGGGGAACCGACCTTGGGTTACGCAGACATCGAAAAGACCGGCAACGGCTATCTCGTCGAAACCAACGACTGGAATGAGGACATGGCCAGGGAAATCGCCGCCGCCAGCGGCATCCCCGAGCTGACCCCGCGTCACTGGGACCTGCTCCACTATCTGCGGGAGGAGTTCTTCGACAACGGCGGCAACCAGCCCAATGAACGCCACATGGCCAAGGCCATGACAGAGCGCTGGGGCGAGAGCGTCGGGACCAAGGAGCTCTATGACCTCTACCCGATGCAGCCGTCCAAACAGGCCACCAAGATCGCCGGCCTGCCGGAAACCAAGC
Source organism: uncultured Rhodospirillaceae bacterium (assembly GCA_903941105.1). GTDB lineage: Bacteria > Pseudomonadota > Alphaproteobacteria > Rhodospirillales > Magnetospirillaceae > CAJANL01. The sequence goes on along the minus strand of CAJANL010000187.1, from coordinate 8,430 downwards.
GCAAGGGCGGCTATTGATGGTGGAAGCGGGCCGCCGCGACAGCGGCCCGCTCCATCCTGCGGCTTGATCTCGGGGACGATCCGGGGGACATATGCCTGCCGGGCACTGCGGCCGTCATGGCGGCAGGCCCCGAGTTGGGAACAGGCAGCCATATGTTGAAAGTCGCCACGCATAACGGGACGTTCCACGCCGACGATGCCTTCGCCTTCGCCATCCTGAGGGCGGCGACCGCCGGCCGGGTCGAGCTTGTCCGTACCCGGAACGCGGACCAGTTGGCCGCGGCCGATGTAGTGTTCGACGTGGGCGGCTCTTATGACCGCGCCGCCCGCCGCTACGACCACCACATGCGCGACAAGCCATTGCGCGACAGCGGCGAACCCTTCAGTTCGGCGGGTTTGGTGTGGCGCGATTTCGGCACGGCGGCCGTCGGAAACCTTCTTCCGGCCGCGACGCCGGGCGTCATCGCCAAGATCGTCGACACGATGGACCGGGGCCTGATCCGTGACGTGGACCTGATGGACAACGGCGCCATGGCCCCGAGCGCCGGGCACGTCGCCACCGTGATCGAGGCGTTCAACCCGACCTTCGCCGAGGATGACCGGCAGGAGAATGCCGCCTTCCTGCAGGCGGTGGAGGTTGCCGCCGTGATGCTGGCGCGGACCTGCGCCCACGCCTGCGCCGCCGCCCTGGCCGAGGATACCGTGGCCGATGCCGCCCGACGGGCCGAGGACCCCCGCATCATCGTGCTGGATCGCCGGGTACCATGGGAGGAGGCCGTCTTCGACCTGGAACTGACCGACGCCCTCTACGTCGTCCGGCCGGCCGGCGATGCCTGGACCTGCAGCGCCGTGGCGCCGGAGCGCGGCTCATTCGCCCAGCGGCAGCCCCTGCCCGACGCCTGGGGTGGCCTGCGCGACGAGGCCTTTGCGGCCGAAACGGGCGTCTCCGACGCCACCTTCTGCCACCCCGCCCGCTTCGTCTGCGGCGCCCGCAGCCGCCAGGGCGCCGTCGCCCTCGCCACCCTGGCCGCCCCCCCGATTCTCAATAAGCGTATTCCCTGAAGATGGGATCGACACTGCCCTGCCAGCGCCCCTGATAGGCGGCCAGCATTTCCTCGGCGGGGGTCATGCCGGTTTCGACGGTGGCATTGAGGGTGTCGAGGAACATGGATTCGTCGCGGCCGGAATCGTTGAGGCGACGGCGGCGCTTGAGACCGCCGACGGCCAGCGCCAGCACCTCGCCGGCCAGTTCGCGCACCGAACGGCCGCCCACCCTGGCGTTGAGACCAAGACGGGTGACGTCGAGGCGCAGCGCCTCGCGCTCGGGCATGCTCCAGTCCTTGACCAGCTGCCATGCCCCATCCAGCGCCACATCATCATAAAGCAGCCCGGTCCACAGCGCAGGCAGGGCGCATAGTCGCCGCCAGGGGCCACCGTCGGCGCCGCGCATCTCCAGGTAACGCTTGAGGCGCACCTCGGGGAAGGCGGTGGTGAGGTGGTCGTTCCAGTCGCCCAGCGTCGGGTGCTCGCCGGGAAGCGCCGGCAGCCGGCCGGCGAGGAAGTCGCGGAACGACTGGCCGGCGGCGTCGATGTAGCGGCCGTCGCGATAGACGAAGTACATGGGCACGTCGAGCATCCAGTCGACATACCGCTCGAAGCCCATGCCGTCCTCGAACACGAAGGGAATCATGCCGCAGCGGTCGGGATCGGTGTCGGTCCACACGTCCGAGCGCGTCGACAGGAAGCCCGACGGCTTGCCCTCGACGAAGGGCGAACTGGCGAACAGGGCGGTGGCGATGGGCTGCAGCGCCAGCGAGACGCGGAACTTGCGCACCATGTCGGCTTCCGAGGCGAAGTCCAGGTTCACCTGCACGGTACAGGTGCGCAGCATCATATCGAGGCCCTTGGAGCCCCGGAGAGGCATGTAGCGCTGCATGATGGCGTAGCGGCCCTTGGGCATCCACGGCGTGTCCTCGCGCCGCCATTTGGGCTGGAATCCGACACCCAGGAAGCCGATGTCGTATTTCGACGCCACCTGCTTGACCTGCTTGAGGTGCTCGTAGGTCTCGGCGCAGGTCTGATGCAGGGTGTCGAGCGGCGCCCCGGACAGCTCGAGCTGGCCGCCGGGTTCGAGACTGATGGCGGCGCCGGTGGCATCCAGCAGGGCGATGACGTTGCCGCCCTCGGTGACCGGCCGCCAACCCAGCGCCATCAGTCCCTCCAGCACGGCGCGCACGCTGCGCGGACCGTCATAGGGCAGCGGCCGCAGATCGTCCTGGGTATAGGCGAACTTCTCGTGCTCGGTGCCGATACGCCAGGCCGACGGCGGCTTGCTGCCGCCCTCCAGGTACTCCACCAGTTGGCGTTTGGTGGTGACGGGCTCGCCGCCGGTCTTGGCTGGTGCCGACATGGGGTGGAAATCCTGCTGTTCTAACGGGTAGCAAACGCCGCGGGTCCCCGGGGCGTCAAGCGGTGAATTGGTTAGCCGATGTCGACAAGGTCAACCTCGGCCGCCCCGATGGGCCACGGTACGAACACCCTGGCGACCCGGGCGAAACGTTCGGGCGCATCGGTGGCGAGATAGCGCATCGGCTCCGTGCCGGGACGGCGGCGCTTCAAGCGGTGCCGCGCCAGAAGATCCTCGACCACCCGGGCGGTGGTGGCAGCGGAATCAACAATGGCCACCCGTGGCCCCAGCACGCGCCGCAGCAGCGGCAGCAGCGCAGGAAAATGGGTGCAGCCAAGCAGAAGGCAGTCTCCCGCTCCGGGTCCGCCGAACAGCGGATCGAGATAGTGGCGCGCGATCATCTCGGCGATGGGGCCATCGGTGATGCCTTCCTCGACCATGGCGACGAACAGCGGGCAGGCACGCGATACCACCGATGCCCCGGCGCGGCCATTGTGGATGGCCCTGGGATAGGCGCCGGCCTCCACCGTGCTTTCCGAGGCGATCACCACGATGCGCCCGCCCTCCGACGCCTGGGCGGCGGCGGTAGCCCCCGGCTCGACCACGCCCACCACCGGCAGGCCGTCGAATTCGGCACGCAGGATGTCCAGCGCTTGTGCCGACGAGGTGTTATCGGCCACCACCAGCGCCTTGATGCCCATGGCCACCAGGCGGCGCGTCGCCGCCAGGGCGTAGGCGCCGACCGCCCGCGCGCTCTTGCTGCCATAGGGAAGCCGGGCGGTGTCGCCCAGATAGATCAGCGCCTCGCCGGGCAGCCGTTCGCGCAACGCCTTCAGCACGGTGAGGCCGCCGACGCCGGAATCGAAGACGCCGATGGGCAGGTCCGATGTGTCTTCCATGCCGGCGGCATTTACGGGGATTTCGGGCGGAATGGCAATGGGCAGGAACCCATCAACCCATGCGTTGTTCACATGCCGTAGTCCATCTGGGTTGGAGGACGGGATGAACATCGGTCGTGTGGTTCCGCTGATCGCCCTCGGCGTTCTCGCCCTGGGCGCAACCGCCTTCGCCCAAACGCCGACCGGCGACGCGGCCGCGGGCGAGAAGATTTTCAACCAGTGCAAGGCCTGCCACAGCGTCAAGGCGGGCGAAAATCGCGTCGGCCCCAGCCTGCACGGGGTGATCGGCCGCAAGGCGGGAGCGGCGGAGGGCTTCAAATATTCCGATGCCATGAAGACCTCGGGCGTCATCTGGACGCCGGAAAACATCGACAAGTACCTGGCGGACCCCAAGGGCTTCATTCCCGGCAACAAGATGGCGTTCGCCGGACTGAAAAAGCCCGAGGACCGCCAAAACGTCCTCGCCTATCTCGCGCAGCAAAAGTAACTCCGGCGGAGATACGTCATGAAGACACGATATTACGCGTTGGGGATGGGTCTGGTTTTCTTGCTGATCGGCATCCTGGGGTTCGTCCCTGCCCTGGTGACGGCACCGCCGCCTGAGCCGGCGGTCAGCCTGCACGCCAGCTACGGCGTGCTGTTCGGGCTGTTCCCGGTCAACGTCCTGCACAATCTGCTTCATCTGGCCTTCGGCATCTGGGGCGTCGTGGTGTGGCGCAGTTTCCCGGGAAGCCGCGTCTTCGCCCGCTCGGTAGCGATCGCCTATGCGGTGCTGGCCATCATGGGGCTGTTCCCCGGGCTGAACACCATCTTCGGGCTGCTGCCCATGTTCGGCCACGATATCTGGCTGCACGCCGCCATCGCCATCGTCTCGGCCTATTTCGGCTATGCCCCGGTGACCACGGTCGAGGCCGGAGGGGACATCTCGCGCCGGCCGTAGTAATCCGGCCGCGCCGCCATTTCATCCTTTGAGTCAGCTCCCGCGCGGGAACGCGCGGGAGGGCGGAAGCGTTGGTTCCAAGCGACGGGCTCGGCTGCGGGCTGCGTCGCCAGGCAGGAAGGAGGACGAACCATATGGCTGAACTCAGTGAGCCCGGACCCGTCGGCACCGGAATGGGGGACGCCCCCCCGCTTGTCACGCCGGAACTCCGACACGAGGTACGGACGACGGCGCAGATGATCAGGGCGGGGACCGACCAGGCCATCGATGAGGCCCGGCAGTTGGTCCGCGAGGCGGCAGAGGACCAGAGGAAGAAGATGGCGGAGACGGTCGGTGGCATCGCCCAGACCCTGCTGCACACCGCCGATACGATGACGACGGAGAACGAGACCATGGCCCGTTACACCCTGATCGCAGCCGAGCGGCTCGACGATGTTGCCCGTTACCTGCGGCAAAGCAACTGGAATGACCTGGTGGAGGGGGCCGAGGGCTTTGCTCGCCGCCAGCCCGCCTGGTTCATCGGCGGCGCCCTGGCGAGCGGTTTCCTGGCCGCCCGCTTCCTCAAGAGTTCTCCCGAGACGTTCGAGCGGGCCAAGGGGGAGCCCTCCGCCACGGGCTACGCGCCCCGGGGAGGTATCCAATGAGCAACGGAATCTTCGGCGATCAGGAGCGGCCGCTGGCATCCCTGTTCACCGAACTGACGCGAGAAACCGCCACCCTGTTCCGTCAGGAGGTTCAACTGGCCCGCACCGAGCTGACCGAAAAGGTCGGCCAGGCCGGCTGGGGGCTGGCGGCGACGGTGGCCGGCGGTCTGCTGTTGTTCGTGGCGGTGCAGGCCCTGGCGGCGGCGGCGGTCCTGGGCTTGGCCAGCCGCATCGAGCCCTGGCAGGCGGCCCTCCTGGTGGGTATCGCCATCTCCCTGGTGGGCGGGGCGGTGCTGGCCAAGGGAATCGCCAACCTCAAGGGCGGTAATCTGGCGCCGCGGCGCACGCTGGAGTCGCTGCGCGAGAGCACCCGCTGGGCCAAGGAGCGGATGCGTTGAACTTGGCCAAGGAGCGGATGAGATGAAAAGTGACGACATCCAGCACGATATCGAGCGCACCCGCGGGGAGATGGCATCCACGCTCGAAGCCATCGAGCGCAAGCTCTCTCCCCGCCAACTCATGGATCAGGCGGTAGACACAATGCGTGACTTAGCAATCGACACCACCCGCATCGGCCAGGCCGTGCGCGAGAACCCCGTTCCGCTGGCCCTGATCGGGCTGGGCCTCGGCTGGCTGGCAATCAGCGGCATGCGCGGCCGTTCGCTGGAAGATGTGCTCGACCGGGCCGCCGAGGCCGGCGAGAGCGCCCTTTCGGCGACCAGCGCCTGGAGCTCGGCCACCGCCGAGAAGCTGGGCGAGGGCATCGGCGGCGAGGGCCGCACACAGCGGCTGCGCGCCAAGGCCTCGGAAATCGCCGGCCAAGCGCGCGACATTCTCAACGAAAACACCGAAGTGGCGCGTCGCAAGGTCTCGGAATGGAGCCACACCGCCCGCACACAGGCCAATACCGCGGCCGAGGCCACCGTGGACACCTATCGCGATCATCCTCTGGCCATGGGCGCGGCGGCCGCTCTTTTGGGGGTCGCCATCGGTGCCATGCTACCGCGCACGCGGCAGGAGCGCGAGATCATGGGCGAGGCGGCGGGCACCGTGGTGCGCGGCGCCAACGAGATGATCGACAAAGCCGGCCGGGTGGCTAATCGAGTGGTCCGCACCGCCCGCAAGGAAGGCGCCGAGGCCATCCGCTCCATCCAGGAGCAGGCCACGAGCGAGGGGACCCCAGCGTCATCGCTGACCCACTGACATGGTAAGCACGTGACATGGTAGGCATGGGCGCCCGCGACATGGACGGGGCGGGCCATTCCGCCGACCGGCCTTCGGAGATCCCGAAGGCCGGCTGGTGGGACGTGCTGCTGCGGGTCAAGGCGAGGATCGGCGACGCCAGTCTGGGCGTGGTTTCGGCCGGGGTGGCGTTCAATGAGTTCTTCGCCTTGTTCCCCGCCTTGGTGGCGGCGGTATCGGTTTACGGATTGGTCGCCGACGCCGCCACCGTCGAGGCCCAAATGGCCGCACTCACCGACGTCTTGCCCGCGCAGGCCCGCGAGGTCATCGCCGGTCAACTGCGGTCCATCGCCGGGGCGCCGTCCCCCAGCCTCGGCCTGTCGACGGTCATTTCCCTGCTGGTGGCGCTGTGGGGCGCGGCGCGCGGCATCAAGGCAATGATCGAGGGACTTAATCTCGCCTATGACGAGAACGAGAAACGCGGCTTTTTCCGCCTCAACCTGACGGCGGTGGGGTTCACCTTCGCCGCCGTGGTGTTCGGCGCGGCGGCGCTGACCCTGGTGGCCGGCCTGCCGGTGATCATCGGCCTGTTGCCGCTGGGCGATGCCGGCCGGCTGCTGGTCTCGCTGCTGCGCTGGCCGCTGCTGGCGATGTTCCTGCTGGCCGGGCTGGCGGTGGTCTATCGCTACGGCCCGTCGCGGGAGCGGCCGCGATGGCGCTGGGTCAGTTGGGGGGCGGCCTTGGCGGCGGTCCTGTGGCTGGTGGGTTCGGCGGCGTTTTCACTCTATGTCGCCAATTTCGGCAAGCTCAACGAGACCTACGGTTCCATGGCGGCGGTGGCGGTACTGCTATTGTGGTTCCAACTCACCAGCTTCGTGGTGCTGCTGGGCGCCCTGCTGGATGCCGAACTGGAGCACCAGACCGCCCGCGACACCACCGAGGGCCCGCCTCGGCCCCTTGGCCGTCGCGGTGCCAGAATGGCGGACAGGGTTGCGGCGCGAAGCCGGTGAGCGGGATGGCGCGCAACGACCCGCGCAACGACCCTGGCCCAACGCTCCCACTCATGGTTCAATCCCCGCCATGATCGCCGCCCTGTTCAAAGCCTTCCGGCAGTTGTCCGATCCCCGTCTGCGCCGGGTGGTGAAGCTCGGCGTTGTGGGGGCCCTGCTGTGCTATGCGCTGCTGGTGGCCGGCATGTGGCTGGGGCTGGGCGCTCTGGCCGAACGGCTGCCCGCCGACCAGAGTTGGGTTGGATGGGCAGTGGCGGGTCTGGTGGTGACCGGCAAGCTGGGCTTGGTGGTGGTGCCGCTGTTGCTGTTCCCGGCCCTGGCGACCACGGTGTCGAGCTTCATGCTGGAACAGGTTGCCGATGCAGTCGAGGCGCGCCACTACCCCGAGCTGAACTGGCCGCGGCCGCAAAGGTGGCCGGAAATGCTGGGCACCACCCTGCGCTTCCTCGCCGCCGCCGTGGTGATCAACCTGCTGGCGCTGCCGTTCTATCTGGCGTTGCTGTTCACCGGCCTGACCCTGATTGCGTTCTACGCCGTCAACGGCTACCTGCTGGGCCGCGAATATTTCGAGGTGGTGGCCCTTCGCCGCCTGACCCCAGCCGAGGCCCGCCTGCTGTTCCGCAACCGGCTGGGCAAGCTGTGGCTGGCCGGGGCGATGATCACCTTCCTGTTCAGCGTGCCGGTGTTGAACCTGGCGGCGCCGGTGATCGCCACCGCCTTCATGGTACATGTGTTCCAGTCGTTGCAGCGAACCACCCCGAAGTTGTAATCTTCCGGCTTCCCGGGGGGACCGTTTCGACCATGTCGCGCTTTCCAATCGCACTCGGCCTTTTGCCCGTGCTGGCGCTTGCCGCCTGCGGCGGTGCCGCACATCCGCCTGTGGTTACCGAGGCCGCGTCGCCGCCGGTAGCCGCTGACTCTGCGAGTGCGGCCGAAATCGCAGCATTGCCCATCCCCCCCAGCGGTCCGGTGGACGAGCCCGGGCGGCTCAAGGGGCTGTCGGGGCGCCAGGTGATTCAGGTCCTGGGCACCCCCGGCTTCCGCCGCCGCGACAATCCCGCCGAGATCTGGCAGTACCGCACCCACGCCTGCACGCTGGATCTGTTCCTTTATGACGCCGAAGGCGGCCAGACGGTGACTCACTTCGCGGTGCGCAGCCCCTCCGCCATTTCCGATCGCGACTGCTTCGACGCGGTGGTGGGGCAGGACAAGGCGAAGCCGACGAGTTGAAGCGATTTCCACCACCGCAGGGGCGGGTTTAGCGCATCGAACCTGAAATATGAAACGCGGCGTTCTTGCGCCCATTGAGGGCGCGGCCAAGGGCGCGGATGCGCCCGCCCGGCGAGGGC
>CAJANL010000186.1 GCA_903941105.1 uncultured Rhodospirillaceae bacterium | reverse complement strand
TGACCTTCCTCAACGGCAACGGCGTCGATGAGCGGCCTTGATCCCCTTTTCATCGGGTCTGCACTTCAACGCCACCCCAGGGCTGTTCAGTTCTCCTCATGCAACCCTGTACCCCATCGCGTGGAGCGGGTTTAGGGCATTGATGTAGAGTTCTCGGCTGATGTTGGCGGTACCGTTGGCGCGCATGATGTTGATGGCGAAGGTGCGAAATCGGGCGAAGTGGACGGGTTTGGTTCGGATGCGGCTGTGATCTTCGAGGAAGGTGACATCACGGACGTGGTGATTTCGATTCTCGATGCCCCAATGGCCTCGGATGGCCTCGGCGGCTTCAGCCGCTGAAAGGTGGGTTTGGGCCGCATAGAGAGAGATTTCCTCGGTCTTGTGCCAGAGCCCCGACTTGGTGTCCTTGTGCCAAGTCATCCTGGAGACACGAATGACGGCGACGATCAAGCTGTCCCAGTCGGGGGCGAGTGTTCCGGCGGGAATGTCGAAGGTCTCGACCCGGCGATGCTCTTGTCGGCCGTGGGCGTGCTTGTCGGTGGTTTCGGCCCGGTCGGCGGCTGGGGTGCTGGCGCAGAGCGCCGCGAAGGTGTTGTAGAGGCTGGGCTGGTTGGTCTTGACCTGGGCGATAAGGAAATTCCCGGTATCCTTGGCGGCTTCAAATGTTTTTTTGACAGTGGATCGCATCCGCGGTGAAGATAACGCCGGTCAATCCGAGGTCGTTGATCATCTGCTGCGCGGCCGGAATCTCGTTCGATTTGTCGTCGATTTCGGTGTGCGCCAAGACGATGGCATGTTCACTGGCAAACGCCGTCAACGTCTGCGCCGCTTTCCGGTCGTTGATGTGGTCGAAGCTGCCGCGCAAAACCTTGCCGTCGAGCGCGATCACCGGCCGCGTGCCCGCCGCTGTGTCCGGCAAAATGGCGGCGGCATGGCGACGGAAGGCCGCTTCGAGATCCCCGGTGTCCAGCGTCTGAAGCACCGTCCGCAGCGTGTTGAGCGCCGGAGCCCGCTTCAGGTGGACGCCGAAATGGTGGTTGAGGTGGTCCCGGCGCTGCTCCAGGAACGTGATGATGCCACGATAGGACCGGGCACCGCTCAACAGCGCCAGCACCGTGAACATCAACAAATGCGGCAGCGGATACCGCTTGCCCTGCCGCCGCCGTGGATCGGGAACGTCCGCCAACGCGGCCAGAAGATGGGAAAATGGAACCATGGCACCCTCCCTCAAGGTGCCCTCCATAGATTCACATCTCCTCGTCCAAAGGTAGACTCGTTTTCACGCCGAACTCGGCCTCATAGACTCGCATTCCGTGCGCGTTATGACCACACTAGGAGAACTGAACAGCCCTGAGGGTTGGGGTGAGGGAGAATGCTGACTTCTGGCGCTGCGGATCCATTCTCCCTCTCCCTGACCCTCTCCCGCTGGGAGAGGGGACGCCACCCTAAACCTCGTTGAACCCTCGCGCGAAGCTGTCCATCAGGGGCTTCAGCAGGAATTCCAGGGGAGTGCGTTGCCCGGTGGTGATCATCACTTCGGCCGGCATGCCCGCCTTGAGGGGCAGGGGCAGACGGGCCAGCTCTTCTTTCGAGACCTCGATGCGCGCCTGGTAATAGGGATGCTGGGTGTTCTTGTCGGTGAAGCGGTCGGCGGAGACCATTTGGACCGAGCCCTTCAGCACCGGGGTGGTGCGGCTGGAAAAGGCCGAGAAGCGCACCTCGGCATCCTGCCCCTGGTGGACGTTGTCGGCGTCCTGCGGGCTGAACTGGGCTTCCACCACCAGACGATCCTGGTCGGGAACGATCTCGGCCACCTCGCCTCCGGCCCCGACCACCGAACCCGGACCGGCCACCTTGACCGACTGGACCGCGCCACCCACCGGAGCGACCACGTCGAGCCGCTTCACGGCATCCCGCGCCGCCGAGAGCTTGGCGGCGAGGTCGTTGACTTCGGTCTCCACCTTTGCCAGTTCGGTGGTGATGTCCTCGCGGAACTTCTGCTCAAGCTGGATGATCTGCAGGCGGTTCTCGCCGATTTCCTTGTCGGACTGGGTGGCGCCGGCACCGTCGGCGAACATCTCGCCCTCCATGCGGGCCAGCTCGCGCTCCTGGGCCCGCAGCTTGTTGCGGGGGTAGTAGCCATTGGCCTCCAGCCGACGCAGGCCGACGATCTCGTCCTTCAGCAGCGCCAACTGCTGCCGCTTGGAGTCTTCCAGCCGCGAGCGGCCCTCGCGCTGGCTCTCCAGCAGGGAGATGCGCTGCCGGAGGATGCCGGTCTGGCCGTCCATCGTCTTGCGGCGCTCGGCAAACCGGTCCTGCTCGCGCGCCACCACCTCGGCACGACCGGCCACGGCGGCGGGAAAGGCGATGGCCTCGGCGCCGTTGAGCTCGGCCATCAGGCGGGCCTGCTCGGCCAGGCGGGCGTCGAGTTGGGACGACAGGATGCTCAACTGGGCCGAGGCGGTGGTGTCCGCCAGGCGAACCAGGACGGCACCGGCCTCGACCATGTCGCCCTCGCGCACCAGCACCTGCTGGACGATGCCGCCCTCGCGATGCTGCACGGTCTTGCGCTTGCTCTCGACGGCGACGACGCCCTGCGCCACCACGGCGCTGCTGACGGGAGCCAGGGCCGCCCAGGTGCCGAAGCCGCCGAAGGCGATCGCGATCACCGTCAGCCCGGCCAGCATCGGCTTACGGAAATTGGTGCAGGGCGTGGGCAGGTCGAGACCGTAGGGGCTGGGCAGGGCCGGAAGGTTCTGAATGCTCATGGCTGACCTCAAGCGTTGCTGCTGGCGACGGCCATGGCGGCCGGCTGGTTGGGGACGGCATGCGGGCGGGCCAGGCGCGCCATCACTTCATCGCGGCTGCCCATCAGCTCGATCTCGCCGTTATTGAGCACCATGATGCGATCGACGCAGCCCAGAATGGCGACGCGGTGGGTCACCACCACCGTGGTGGCGCCGCGATTCCTCAGGCCGAGCACCGCTTCCACCAGGGCCTGTTCGCCGGCGGTGTCCAGGTTGGAGTTGGGCTCGTCCAGCACCACGAAGCTGGGGTCGCCGTAGAGGGCGCGGGCCAGGGCGATGCGCTGGCGCTGGCCGCCCGACAGCACCCGGCCGCCGTCACCGATGCGGGTGTCATAGCCGTTGGGCAGGCCGAGGATGATGTCGTGCACGCCCGCCTTGGCGGCCGCGGCCACCACCTTCTCGGGATCGATGTCCTGGAAGCGCGCGATGTTCTCGGCCACGGTGCCGTCGAACAGTTCCACGTCCTGCGGCAGATAGCCGAGCGCCGGCCCCACCTCCTCGCGGCGCCAGGCGTGCAGGTCGGCGCCGTCGAGGCGCACGGCTCCGGCGCCGGGCTGCCACACGCCGGTCAGCACGCGGGCCAGGGTCGACTTGCCGGCGGCCGAGGGGCCGACGATGCCCAGGGCCTCGCCCGGAACCAGCGAGAACGACACGCCGCGAACCACCGCGGTGCGGCTGCCCGGCGGCACCACGAAGACCTTCTCCACCGACAGGGCGCCCTTGGGACGCGGCAGCGGCATGGTCTCGTCGCGGCTGCCGGCCTCGGTCAGCAGGTTGCTCAGGCGCTCCCAGGCGCCGCGCGCCCCGACGAGGCCCTTCCAATGGCCCACCGCCATCTCGATGGGAGCCAGGGCGCGGCCCATGATGATCGAGGCCGCGATGATGGCGCCGCCGGTGATCTTGTCGTCGATGGCCAGCCAGGCGCCGACACCCAGGATGGCGCTCTGCAGGAACAGGCGGAGGAATTTGGAGACCGCCAGCAGAGCGCCGGCGCGGTCGGCCGCGCTGGACTGCAGGGCCAGGGCGGTGCGATGACGCACCATCCAGCGCGAGGCGATGCCGGGCAACATGCCCATGGCGTGCAGCACCTCGGAATTGCGCAGGCTGGCCTCGGCGAAGGAGGACGCGCCGAACGACACCATGGTGGCCTCCTTCAGCGCCTTGCGGGTGATCATCTCGTTGACCACGGCGAGGGCGAAAATGGCGATGCCGCCGAACAGGGTCACGGCGCCCAGCAGGGGATGCAGCACGAAGGCCACCGCGATGAACAGCGGCGCCCAGGGCGCGTCGCAGAACACCAGCAGAGCCGGACCGGTGGCGAAATCGCGCACCATGTCGAGGTCGCGCAGCACCTGGCCGCCGGTGGTGCCCGGCGCCTTGCGCGACACCTCGAACAAGCCGGCGAAGGTCTTTCCCGCCAGCTCGGCGTCGAGGCGGGCGCCGACGCGGACCAGCATGCGGGACCGCAGGAATTCCAGCCCGCCCAGCACCGCCAGCATGAAGGCGGCGATAACGGTGAGCATTACCAGGGTGGTGGTGCTGCGGCTGGACAGTACGCGGTCGTAGACCTGCAGCATGTACAGCGGCGAGACGAACAGCAGCAGGTTTCCGCAGAGCGAAAACAGCGCCGTCGCCGAAATGGCGCCACGGCAGGTGGAGAGCGCGGCCTTGATCGGGCCTCCGGCAGGATTGGGGGTCGGGGAGTTGATGGATGCCATCGGGGCGACCGTTCCTTCTCGCTGTTGAGGAACGGCAAACTGACCCCGGCCTCCTAACGAAGGGTTAACTCCGATGGGGGAGGCAAGGTTGTTGCGGGGGCGAAATGAGGTAAAAACAGGGCTCTACACGAAAGTGATAGATGGCCCTGACTTAAAGGCGGATTAAGGGGTTGGGGCATTTTCTGGCCATGGTGGTTTTGTCACGGATGCGTATTTGTGTGTAGACCGTCAATAT
>CAJANL010000185.1 GCA_903941105.1 uncultured Rhodospirillaceae bacterium | reverse complement strand
GGCTTCATCCGCGATCCCGACGGCACGGTGGCCGGCTTCAACGACGGCAGCGGCATCGGTGGTGTGTTGCAGGTGGGCATGGAGCCCGGCAGCCTGATCCCGCTGCCGCCCGGCGCCGACATCCAGTTCTCCGACCCGGCCGATCCCGGCGATTACGGCGCCTACACCAAGACCCACATCCGGGCCATCGCCAGCGGACTGGGCCTGCCCTACGAACTGGTCTCGGGCGACCTGGAGGGCGTCACCTATTCCAGCATCCGCGCCGGGCTGGTGGAATTCCGCCGCCGCATCGAGCAGGTCCAGCACTCTGTGCTGGTGCATCAGTTCTGCCGCCCGGTGTGGGAGCGCTTCGTGCGGCTCGCCGTCCTGGCCGGTCACCTGCCCGCCGACGGCTTCGACCGCGACCCGTCCGCCTTCCTGGCCTGCGACTGGCTGCCGCCCAAATGGGATTGGGTCGATCCGCTGAAGGATGCGCGGGCCGAAATCGAGCAGATCAAGGCTGGTCTTAAGAGCCGCAGCCAGAGCATCGCCGAACGCGGCTACGACGCGGAGGACGTGGACGCCGCCATCGCCGCCGACCGCGAGCGGGAGAAGCGCCTCGGCCTGACCATGGAGGCTCCCACCAATGGCTGACCTGATCACCCGCCGCAGCACCCTGGCCCCCGCCAGCATCGACGCCCAGGCCCGCACCGCCGAGGTGGTGTGGAGCACCGGCGCCGGTGTGCGCCGCCGCGACCTGTCCGGCCCCTATGAGGAGCGACTGTCGCTGGCCCCGGATGCGGTGGACCTGTCGCGCCTGATCGGCGCCTCGGTGCTCGACGCCCATCGCCAGGACGCGGTGCGCGACGTGCTGGGCACCGTCCGTTCCGCCTCGGTCGATGGAAGCCAGGGTGTGGCGCTGGTGCAGTTCTCGGCCCGTCCCGAGGTGGAGCCGGTCTGGCAGGACGTGGTGAGCGGCATCCTACGCCACATCTCGGTCGGCTACACCGTCGAGCAATGGGCCGAGAGCCTGGACAAGGGCGTCCGGGTGCTGACTGCCACCCGTTGGACGCCCATCGAGATTTCCCTGGTCCCGACGCCGGCCGATCCCGGCGCCCATATCCGCATGGAGGAGAGAATGCCCGAAGCCGCAACCACCATCCCCGAAGGGGATGGTGTCCACACCCGCGCCGCCATCAATGCCGAAATCCGCTCCGTCGCTCGCGTTGCCGGGCTGGGCCAGGATTTCGTCGATGGTCTGATCGACCGCGACGCCAGCGCCGACGAGGCCCGCCGCGCCGCCTTCGCCGAGCTGGCCCAGCGCAGCAGCCCGACGATTCGCACCGAACAGGTGCGCGTCGAGCACGTCGCCAGCCACGACGATCCCGATTCCCGCGCCCGCCAGATGGGCGAGGCGCTCTATGCCCGCATCAATCCGACCCATGCCTTGTCGGAACCGGCGCGGCGCTACGCCTATTCCACTTGCGCCGAGATGGCCAGGGAACTGCTCACCCTGCGTGGCCATACCGTCACCGGCCTGTCGCCCGCCGCCATGGTCACCCGGGCGCTGCACACCACCAGCGATTTCGGCATCATCCTGGGCGACACGGTGGGCCGCACCCTGCGCGCCGCCTATCAGGCCGCGCCCTCGGGCATCCGCCAGCTGGGCCGCCAGACCTCGGCACGCGACTTCCGCGCCGTCAACAAGATCATGCTGGGCGAAGCCCCCCTGCTGGAGAAGCTGGGCGAGCACGGCGAGATCAAGGCCGGCACCATGGCCGAGGCCCGCGAGGCCTACAAGATCGAGACCTGGGCGCGCAAGATCGGCATCACTCGCCAGGTCATCGTCAACGACGACCTTGGCGCCTTCTCCGACCTCGCCCGGCGCATGGGCCAGGGAGCCGCCGAGACCGAGGCCCGCCTGCTGGTCGAGCTGGTGGAGGCCAATTCCGGCAACGGGCCGAAGCTGTCGGACAACAAGCCGCTGTTCCATGCCGACCACGGCAACAAGGCGGGATCGGGCGCGGCCATTTCCGACACCACCCTGTCCGCCGCCCGCTTGGCGCTCCGCACCCAGAAGGGTATCGAAGACCGCATCATCCGGGTGACGCCCAAATACCTGCTGGTGCCGCCGACGCTGGAGACCGAGGCCGAACGTTGGCTGGCCTCGGTGGCGGCGGCCAAGGCGGCCGACGTCAATCCCTTCGCCGG
>CAJANL010000184.1 GCA_903941105.1 uncultured Rhodospirillaceae bacterium | reverse complement strand
GGACAAACAGGAAGTCCTTCAGCGCCCGGTCGTTGGCCCGCATCCCCTCGGAGAACGACACCAGCGGGCGGCCGAGCCGGCGAACCTCGGCGGCGGATTGGGGGGCGAACTCGGCGATGCGGCGGCGGGTCTCATCCACCAGATCGCCGATCATGATGCCGATCATCCGCCGCACCACCTCGTGGATGTGCAGGCTCTGGTCGGCGCCGGGATTCTGGGTGATGACCTCACGGAACAGCGGCCCGACCAGCGGGACGTCGGCCAGGTCGTCGACGGTGAACAGGCCGGCCCGCAGGCCATCGTCGATGTCGTGGTTGTTGTAGGCGATGTCGTCGGCTAGCGCCGCCACCTGCGCCTCGGCGCCGGCATAGCTGTCGAGTTCGAGGTCATGGGCCTCGGCATATTCGACGGTGGCGCGCGGCAGCGCCTTATCCGGCCGGGCCAGCGGACCACTGAGCGGGCCGTTGTGCTTGACCAGCCCCTCCAGCGTCTCCCAGGTCAGGTTGAGGCCGTCGAACTCGGTATAGCGGCGCTCCAGCTTGGTGACGATGCGCAGGCTCTGGGCGTTGTGGTCGAAGCCGCCGACCCCGGCCAGCACCTCCTGCAGCGCGTCCTCGCCGGCATGACCGAAGGGGGTGTGGCCGAGATCGTGCGCCAGGGCCAGCGCCTCGGCGAGGTCCTCGTCCAGCATCAGGGTGCGGCTGATGGAGCGCGCGATCTGCGACACCTCCAGCGAATGGGTCAGCCGGGTGCGAAAGTTGTCGCCCTCGTGATAGACGAACACCTGCGTCTTATATTGCAGGCGACGGAAGGCGGCGGAATGGATGATGCGGTCGCGGTCGCGCTGGAACGGCGAGCGCGTCAGGCTGTCCGCCTCGCAATGCAGCCGTCCACGCGATTCCCCGGCGCGGCAGGCGCAGGGGCTCAGCGAGAACTGGCGCGACGGGACGGAAGCAGTCATGCGGGGACACTAACCGCGGGGGACAGTGAACGCAACGCCGGAGGGGGAATTTGACATGGAGGCTTACCTCCCCCAAATGTGTTACCCTGCGTTCATCCCACCACCCGAGGACACCATGGCCGACACGGCACTCGCCACCGCCCCCACGATCAGCGTTTCCGAAAGCGCCGCCGCGCGCGTGCAGGTGCTGATCCAGATGGAGGGCAAGCCCAACATGATGCTGCGCCTGGCGGTCTCCGGCGGCGGCTGTTCGGGATTCCAGTATGGCATCTCACTGGACGACCAGACCGGCGACGAGGACGTGGTGTTTGAAGAGCACGGCATCCGCGTGGTGATCGACCAGACCTCGCTCGACCTGCTGAACGGTTCGATGGTGGATTACGTCGAGGACCTGATGGGCGCCTCGTTTCAGATCAAGAACCCCCAGGCCAGCTCGACCTGCGGCTGCGGCAGCTCGTTTTCGGTCTGATGGTGACGCATTACCACTCCGGGCAGCGCGCCGAGGTGCGGCGGTAGCTCTCCGGGGTGTCGATGGCCATGTTGAGGTCGCGACGCAGGCGCTCCTGCTCATCGAGAATGGGCCGCACCCCCTCCATCAGCGCCTTGAGTATCTGGTCACCGGCGGCATCGGAACCGGCGGTGGTGACGAACGGTTCAAAGCGGCCCACCAAGGCGTCGAGCTTCCCCCTCATCCTGGGCACCATGCTGTCGAAGGCGCCCCGAGTGAGGCTCACATGTTCGTTCTCATGTTCGAGCACCACCCGGTGCTGGCAGCTGCCCGGCCGATATTCCGACGCCACATCGACGGTGGTGGCCGAAATGGCCCAATGGGCGTCAACCTTGCCGAGCCCGACGCAGCGGCGTCCGTTGCTCAGGTCCACCCACCACATGTGCGGCGTCACCCGGAATTCACTGTGGTGGCGCGTCAGGCCGGTGTTGGAGATATGCCGCGGTACGCCGGTGCGGCCGGCCAACACGGTGATTTCGGTGCGCGACCGGTCGTTGCGGTACTCCACCGGAGCAGCCGAGACGGTCAGCGCCACCTCCCGCTTGGGCTGCGTCATCCCCGACGGCGGACAGCGCTCGGCGGCCATGGCCGGCACGGCGGCAAGCAGAAGAATTCCGACGAGAACGCCCTTGCCGGTCACGTTGACCCTCCCATACCCGCAGCCTCCATGCCACCACCGCGGCAACGACAATGGAAGCGCCTTGAGGAAGACCAAGGGGGCATTGATCAATTATAGCACTTTGCTAAGATTGACTCATGGAGGCGATCGCGTACAGCAAATCGGTCATTCGAACCTTGCGAAGGCAGTCCGTCAACGAGGCACTCCGCATCCGGGAGAAAGTCGGGCAGAACGCAATAGATCCGGCAGCGCCGGGAAACAACATCAAGACGCTGCAGGGTCGGGAGGGCTATCGCCTGCGGGTAGGCGACTGGCGGATGATCTTCGACGAGGATGGCACCGTGCTGTCCATCCTTGATATTAGCCCGCGCCGCAGCATCTTCGATTGAGAGGACAGCATGGCCCATCCCCAGATCATCGAAACCCCGGCCGGAGAGAAACTGGCCGTCATTCCCCTGGACGAGTACCAGCGCCTAGTCGATGCCGCTGAGGATGCCACCGAGTTTCGTGCCTATGGCGAGGCAAAGCGTCGCCTTGCGGCCGGTAAGGATGAATTGGTGCCCGATCCCTTCGCCTCACGCTTGCGGAATGAGGACAACGCCGTCCGTGTCTGGCGGGAACGGCGCGGCCTGACCACGCGCGAGTTGGCCGACGCCGCCGGAATTTCCTCTGCCTTTCTGTCGCAGATCGAAGGCGGCCAGCGCGAAGGCAAAGTGGCAACGCAGAAGGCCCTGGCGGCCGTCCTTCACGTCAGCCTCGACGATTTGGTCTAGATGCGTATCGCCACCTGGAACGTCAATTCCGTCAAGGCCCGCCTGCCCAACGTGCTGGAGTGGCTGCGGAGCGCCGCGCCCGATGTGCTGCTGCTGCAGGAGATCAAGTGCCAGGACGACGGCTTTCCCGTCCTGGAATTCCAGGCCGAGGGCTACCACGCCGCCGTGCACGGGCAGAAGAGCTATAACGGCGTCGCCATCCTGTCGCGGCTGCCGCTGTCGGACGTCAGCCGCGGCCTGCCCGACGCCAACGGGGACGAGCAGGCGCGCTGGATCGAGGCGACGGTGGCCGGCTATCGGGTGGCGTCGCTCTATCTGCCCAACGGCAACCCGGCGCCCGGCGAGAAGTTCGACTACAAACTGGCCTGGATGCGCCGGCTGGTGACCCATGCCAGGAGGTTGCTGGCTTCGGAGGTGCCCTTCGTACTGGCCGGCGACTTCAACGTCTGCCCCACCGACGACGATGTCTATGATCCGGCCAACTGGCAGATGGACGCCCTGTGCCGGCCGGAAAGCCGCGCCCTGTTCCGCGAACTGGTCAACCTGGGCCTGACCGAAGCCTTCCACGCCCTGCACCCCGAACCGGGACGCTACACCTTCTGGGACTATCAGGCCGGAGCATGGCCGCGCGATCTGGGCCTGCGCATCGACCACGCGCTGCTGTCCCCCCAGGCCGCCGACCGCCTCATCGCCTGCGACATCGACAAGGCGCCGCGCGGGCGGGAGAAGGCCAGCGACCATACGCCGGTGTGGGTGGAATTGGTGGCACTGTGAGGGAAGCCCTCGTTACCGGTGCAGCAAGCGCCCCAGGCATATCAGGAGGCCGCGGGCCGAGATCGGCTTCTCCATGAAGTGATCGGCACCGGCGGCTAGGGCGACATCGCGGCTGGTTTCGTGGCCCGACAGCATCACCACCGGCAGACGCGACAGCTTGGGCTGCATGCGGATCCAGCGAACCAGATCGATGCCGTTGTCCTGCGCGACATGCCAGTCGGTGATCACCGCATCGAATCCCCGCGCCGCCAGCGCCGCCTCGGCGGTGGCGACGTCGTTGACCACGGCGATATCCGAGACTCCGACGCCTTCCAGGATGGTATGCAGCACTTGGCAGAAGTTGTGATTGTCATCCACCACCAGGATGCGCAAGGACCGCCAGTCAAAGGCCGGCCGCCCCGCCTCGGGAGCGCCGAGGCCCAATTCCGCGATGGCTTGGCCGAACACCCAGGGGCGATAGTCCATGTCCTTGGTGCAGATATGCTCGATCAGCCAATTGTGCAGGAAGTTGAGGCACTCCCGCGCCCGCACGCTGGTGTGATCCTCGTCGTAGCGACGGCGGTATTCGATCACCTTGCTGGTGATGCCCTGATGAATCTTGCGATGGGACTCCAGGAGAGGATAGCGGCAATCCTGCATCAATTGCTCCTCGCGGGCGAAGTGATGCTCGGCGTAGTCCACCAAGGCCTCCAGCACGGTCCCCAGGGTGCCGTATTCCTCGGGGTCGCCGATGGAGCGATGCAGCAGGTTCAACAGCTTGATCAGCGTCTTGTGGTCGTCGTCGAGCGCCGGCACGCCGACGCTCATCATCTCGGTCCAATGAATGCTCATCGGTCCCCCCCAACCGGCCGTCGGCCTAGCGTTCGACCTGCGACACGTCGCGGACGGCACCACGCGCCGCGCTGGTGGTCATGGCCGCATAAGCCCTCAGCGCCTGGGACACCGGCCGATCCCGCTCGACCGGCTTCCATGCGGCGTCACCCTTGGCCGCCATCGCGCGACGCCTCTGTTCCATGTCGGCCTCGCTGAGCCGAACCGCAATGATACGGGCGGGAATATCGATGTCGATGATGTCGCCGGTCTCCACCAGTCCGATGGCGCCGCCCTCGGCCGCCTCGGGCGAGACGTGGCCGATGGACAGGCCCGAGGTGCCGCCCGAGAAGCGCCCGTCGGTGATCAGGGCGCAGGCCTTGCCGAGCCCCATGCTCTTCAAATAGCTGGTGGGGTACAGCATCTCCTGCATGCCCGGCCCGCCGCGCGGCCCCTCGTAGCGCACGATCACCACGTCGCCGGCCGTGACACCGCCGCCGAGGATCTTGGCCACCGCCTCCTCCTGACTCTCGCACACCACCGCCGGGCCGGAGAAAGTGAGATTGGCGTCGTCGACCCCCGCCGTCTTGACGATGCAGCCGTCCAGCGCCAAGTTGCCGAACAGCACCGCCAGCCCGCCATCCTTGGAGAAGGCGCTGTCAACCGAACGGATGACACCCTTGGTGCGATCGAGATCCAGCTCCTTGTAGCGCATGGCCTGCGAGAACGCCTCGGTGGTGCGCTTGCCGCCGGGGGCCGCCTTGTAGAGGTCCTGCACGCGGGCATCGTTGCTGCGGCTGACGTCCCATTTGTCGAGCCCCTCGGCCAGGGTGCGCGAATGCACGGTGGGGCCGTCGCGGTTGATCAGCCCGCCACGGTCGAGCTGGCCCAGGATGGAGAAGATGCCGCCGGCGCGATGGACATCCTCGATATGCACGTCGGGCACGTTGGGCGCCACCTTGCACAGACAGGGCACGCGGCGGCTCAGCCGGTCGATATCGGCCATGGTGAAGTTGAGCCCGGCCTCGTGGGCGGCGGCCAGCAGGTGCAGCACGGTGTTGGTGGAGCCGCCCATGGCGATATCCAGCGTCATGGCGTTCTCGAAGGCGGCCATGGTGGCGATGGAGCGCGGCAGCACCGAGGCGTCGTCCTGCTCGTACCAGCGCCGGCACAGCTCGACGGCGACGCGGCCGGCTTCGAGGAACAGCTCCTTGCGGTCGGCGTGGGTGGCGACCACGGTGCCGTTGCCCGGCAGCCCCAGGCCCAGCGCCTCGACCAGGCAGTTCATGGAATTGGCGGTGAACATGCCCGAGCACGAGCCGCAGGTCGGGCAGCTCTCGCGCTCATAGGCCAGCGCCTCCTCGTCCGAGACCGCCTTGTCGGCGCCCTTGATCATGGCGTCGATCAGGTCGACGGCGTGGGTCTCGCCCCCGACGGTGACCTTGCCGGCCTCCATGGGGCCGCCCGAGACGAACACCGCCGGAATGTTGAGCCGGAGCGCCGCCATCAGCATGCCGGGCGTGATCTTGTCGCAATTGGAGATGCAGACCAGCGCGTCGGCGGTATGGGCGTTGACCATGTACTCGACCGAATCGGCAATGATCTCGCGGCTGGGCAGCGAATACAGCATCCCGGCATGACCCATGGCGATGCCGTCGTCGATGGCGATGGTGTTGAATTCCTTGGCGACGCCGCCGGCCCGCTCGATCTCGCGCGCCACCATCTGGCCGAGGTCCTTGAGGTGGACATGGCCGGGCACGAACTGGGTGAACGAATTGGCGATGGCGATGATCGGCTTGCCGAAATCCTCGTCCCTCATGCCGGTAGCCCGCCACAGGCCGCGCGCGCCGGACATGTTGCGGCCGTGGGTGGAGGTGCGGGAACGATAAGCGGGCATGGCTATGACCTTCGGCAACGAACCAGGGGGGAGAAAAGTAACTCGCCCGGCGTGGCGGAGGGAACAGTTTATGTTGAGGTCGGCGGATCGGCTCATTTCCCGTCGGGGAAAAACACCTGCTCGCCGCCGATGCGGAACGACGCGATGGCCGCCTGCCCCTTGGGGCCGGTCAGCCACTCGTGCCAGAGGCGCGCCTCGGCCGTCTTGGCGGCGGGGTGGGCGACCAGGATGCTGCCGTAGGGGTTGAACAGCACCCGATCGCCCTCCAGGAGGATGACGAGGTCGCGGCGGTTCTTGAAGCCGGCCCAGGTGCCACGGTCGGCCAGGGTATAGGCGCCCATGCCGGCGGCGGTATTCAGCGTCGGCCCCATGCCCGCCCCCAGTTCGCGGTACCAGTCGCCCTTGGGAACCACGCCGGCCGCCTTCCACAGCCTGAGCTCGCTGCGGTGGGTGCCGGAATCGTCGCCCCGGGACGCGAACGGCGCCTGTGCGGCGGCGATGCGGCCGAAGCCCCGGGCGGCATCGCTGGAGCCCTTGATGCCGGCCGGATCGGCGGTGGGGCCGACCACGACGAAATCGTTGTGCATGACGTCGCGCCGGTCGGTTCCGAAGCCCTCGGCGACGAAGCGGTCTTCACCGGCCCGGTCATGCACCAGCAGGGCGTCGGCGTCGCCGCGCTCGCCCAGCTTCAGCGCCTGCCCGGTGCCCACCGCCACCACCCGCACCGCGATGCCGCTGTCGCGCTCGAACAGCGGCAGGATGTGCCCGAACAGGCCCGACTGCTCGGTGGAGGTGGTCGAGGCCAGGGTGATGAACCGTGACTCGGCCTGGGCTTGGACGGTGGACAGCAAGAAGATAATAAACGTCACGATGGATTTTTTCACGGCGTCACCATTCATTGTCGGTTTGTGGGCAACAAGCATTTCTTCACCACAACAACTCCCCCGCCAGAAACGCCCGCGCCTCCGCCGAGCACTCGCCGTGGAAGAAGGCCGGCGCCGGGGTCTGCTCGACCAGGCGGCCCTTGAGCAGGAACAGCACCTCGTCGGCCAGCCGGCGCGCCTGGCCGAGGTCGTGGGTGGTCATGACGATCTTGGTGCCGGCGGTGTGGAACTCCTGTACCGCCAGCTCCACCGCCAGCGTCGCGGCCGGGTCGAGCGCCGCCGTCGGCTCGTCGAGGAACAACACCTCGGGCTCGATCACCCAGGCCCGCGCCAGGGCCAGCCGCTGCTGCTCGCCGCCCGACAACACCCGGGCCGAGCTCTGCGCCAGCCCGCCCAACCCGAAGCGCTCCAGCGCCTCGTGGGCGATGGCGGCGCGGCGGCGGCGCGGCACCCCCAGCAGCGACAGCACATAGCGGATGTTGGCCTCGGCAGAGCGATGCAGCATCACCGGTCGCTGGAAGACCATGGCCTGACGCCGCCGCAATTGCCGCTCGGGCAGGCCGCCCGACCAGCGGATCTCACCGGCGGTGGGCGCCAGCAAGCCATGGCACAGGCGCAGCAGCAGACTCTTGCCGGCACCGTTGGGACCCAACACGATGGTGCGGGTACCGGCCCGCAGCCGGACATTCACCCCCGCCAGCAGGGCGCGGCCACCGGCGCTGAAGCCGACCTCGGCCAACTCCAGGGGAAGGGTTGCCGCCTCGATCATCGCCGCTGCCCCACCACATAGGCGGCGCCATTGACGATTGCCACCAGCGTCAGCAGCACCAGGCCCAACGCCAGCGCCAGGGCGAGATCACCGCGGCTGGTCTCCAGCGCGATGGCGGTGGTCATGGTGCGGGTCACCCCCTTGATGTTGCCGCCGACGATCATCACTGCCCCCACCTCGGCGGCGGCACGGCCGAAACCGGCCAGCACGGCGGTGAGCAGGCTGAAACGGCCATCCCACAGCAGGGTGAATACCACCCGCCGCCGCCGCGCCCCCAGCGAACGCAGTTGCTCGCCATACTCGTCCCACAGGTCGGCGACCACCTGGCGGGCCAAGGCCGCGACGATGGGCAGCACCAGCACGGTCTGCGCCACCACCATGGCGCCGGGAGTGAACAGCAGTCCCAGTTCGCCCAGCGGCCCGGCGCGCGACAGCAGCAGGTAGACCGCCAGCCCCACCACCACCGGCGGCAGCCCCATGAAGGCATTCAAGGCCACCACCACCACGCCGCGCCCTGGAAACGCCACCAGGGCCAGTACGGCGCCCAGCGGCAAGCCGATCAGCGAAGCCAGCGCCACCGCCGACAGGCTGACCAGCAGCGACAGGCGCACCACGCCCATCAGTTCGGCATCGAGGCCAGCGATGAGGGCAATGGCAGTGGTAAACGCGGCGGAAAATTCCATGCGATATTTTGCATTTATTACCGGTTCGTGTTAAGTTTGTAATTCATGCAATTCAGCGCAGGGCTATGCATGTCAGACTATTTCACCACCACCGAAGTCGCCGACTATCTGCGGCTCAAGGAACGCAAGATCTACGAGTTGGCCAGCGAGGGGCGGATTCCCTGCTCGCGGGTGACCGGCAAATGGCTGTTCCCCCGCCGGCTGATCGACCAGTGGGTCCTGGCCCATGTGGAGCACGCCGACCCGGCAGTGGGACACCCGCCACCGGTCATCGCCGGCAGCCACGATCCGCTGCTGGACTGGGCGGTGCGCGAGTCGGGCTGTGGCCTGGCCCTGCTGACCGGCGGCAGCGGTGCCGGCCTGGCGCGACTGGTCGAGGGCGGTGCCGCCGCCGCCGGGCTGCATCTGGTGGACGCGGTGGGCGACTACAACGTCGAAGCGTTGCGCCAGGCCCGTGCCGGTGCGGATGTCGTGCTGGTCGAGTGGGCCAAGCGGACGCAAGGACTGGTGCTGGCCGCCGGCAATCCGCTGGGGGTGACTTCGCTGGCTGACGCGGTGACGCGCCGGCTGAAATTCGCCCGCCGCCAGGAGGGCGCCGGGGCGCAGGTGCTGCTGCGTCACCTCGTCGCCGAAGCGCCGGTGAACTTCGTCACGCCGACCGCCGGTTCCGAGACCGATCTGGCCGGGCTGGTGGCCGACGATGTGGCGGATTGCGGCATCGGCATCGCGGCCGTGGCGCGACTGCTGCGGTTGGGCTTCCTCCCGCTGCACCGCGAACGCTTCGATCTGGCGGTGCGGCGGCGCGACTATTTCGATCCGCCGTTCCAGACCCTGCTCGCCTTCACCCGCACCGATACCTTTTCCCGCAAGGCCGAGGAACTCACGGGCTACGATGTCGCCGCCACCGGGACAGTGACCTACAACCCGTGAGCCGGGGCCACCCCGAGCCGCAAGCGCGCCTCGGTGACGACATTCTCGCTGTCGTCGAAGAGATAGCCGTCCTCGACAAGCTTACGGGTGTAATATTTGTTGTAGAAGAAGGCCCAGACCATCATGGCGACGACGGAGCCGACACCTACCGTCAGAATGCCAAGGATGAACATCACCGCGAAGCCGCCGAGGAGGGTGACGAAATCCCTGCGGAACAGGGCAGGCAGAACACCGAAAAACAGCGTCGTCCACGAAAAGCCGTAGAAGCCCTTCTTGATCAGTCCAGTGTCCTTGTGCCGCATCATCACCATAGTGGCCATTCGCTCCCCCTCGTTCCCGAACGCGGATTGCGCCCGAAGGCGAGTTTGTCACGGGCGGGCATGGCGGGAAAGTCCGCTCGCCCTCCCCCGCCGGGTGTGAGGGGATAAAAGTTGAATTCCCGCCGCTTTGCCGGTAAGCAGCGCCCCATGAACAGCAAAAACCCCAAGGTCGGCCCCAAGGTCGGAATCGTCAGTCTCGGCTGCGCCAAGGCGCTGGTCGATTCCGAGCGCATCCTCACCCGCCTGCGCGCCGAGGGCTACGACATTTCGGACAGCTACCAGGGCGCCGACGTGGTGATCGTCAACACCTGCGGCTTCCTCGACAGCGCCCGGGCGGAATCGCTCGAAGCCATCGGCGAGGCGGTGGCCGAGAATGGCCGCGTCATCGTCACCGGCTGCATGGGCGGCGACGAGGCGGCCATCCGCGCCATCCACCCGCAGGTGCTGTCGGTGACCGGCGCACATCAGTACGAGGCGGTGGTGGCGGCGGTGCATCAGGCGGTGCCGCCGGTGGACAATCCCTTCGTCGGGCTGGTGCCGCCCGAGGGACTTCACCTGACGCCTCACCACTATGCTTATCTCAAGATTTCAGAGGGTTGCAACCACTCCTGCAAATTCTGCATCATACCTTCCTTGCGCGGCAGTTTAACTTCGCGCCCCGCCGCCGAGATTCTGGGTGAGGCCGAACGGCTGGCCGAGGCCGGCGTCAAGGAACTGCTGGTGATCTCGCAGGACACCGGCGCCTACGGCCTCGATCTCGGTCACTCCGAGAGCATCTGGCACGGCCGGCCGGTCAAGGCGCGCCTCACCGAGCTGGCTTCGGCGCTGGGCGAGCTGGGCGTCTGGATCCGGCTGCATTACGTCTATCCCTACCCGCACGTGGACGAGCTGATCCCGCTGATGGCGGACGGAAAGATCCTCCCCTATCTCGACATCCCGTTCCAGCACGCCAGCCCGCGGGTGCTGAAGGCCATGCGCCGCCCCGCCGACCAGGAGAAGACCCTGGAGCGCATCCGCCGCTGGCGGCAGGACTGCCCCGATCTGGCCATCCGCTCCACCTTCATCGTCGGCTTCCCCGGCGAGACCGAAGAGGATTTCGAGAACCTGCTCCAGTGGCTGGAGGAGGCCCAGCTCGACCGCGTCGGCTGCTTCAAGTACGAGAACGTCGCCGGCGCCGCCGCCAACGCCCTGCCCGACCACATGGATGAGGACGTCAAGGAAGAGCGCTTCACCCGCTTCATGGAGGCGGCGCGTCAGGTCTCCGACGCCCGCATGGCGACCAAGGTCGGCACCGTGATCGAGGTGCTGATCGACGAGGTCGACGAGGACGGCGCCGTCGGGCGCTCCAAGGCCGACAGCCCCGAGGTCGACGGCGAGGTCTTCCTCGACGACGGCGACGGCTTGGCCCCCGGCGACATCGTCCGCGCGGAAGTGATCGCAGCCGAGGACTATGACCTTTGGGCTACCCCCCAGGGCAAGATCGAGGTGCCGCGACCACGGTTTCCCCGCTTTTCTCTCTAGCAGACTGCGGAAAAGCTCAACTTTCCATTCGTCATTCCCGCGAAGGCGGGAATCCATGCGTCCGGCAGCACCGCATATGGGGGCAAACGCCGGTCCTTGCCCCAACATCCCCCCGCCTTCGCGGGGGTGACGAGATGAAGGATGGGGGGAAGAGTTTTTCCCCACCCTTTAGATACCAAAGATGCATCACTTTAACCCTATTCCCGGATGTATCTCCTTCGGCCATATGACATTGTGAGGTAACACTACCGGAGGGGTCGCCTTGGATTTGCGCAAGATTGCGTTCGAGCTGGCGGATGCCCCCATTGCCGTGCTGGATGGCAAGGGTCTGCCGGTCGACGTCAATCCCGCCTTTTGCACCACGGTCGGCCGCACGCGTGATCATCTCCTGGATCTCCCGATGGAGTGGCTGGACGCCGGCGAAGACGGCATCGGCGAGGTCACTCTGCCCGATAGCCGCCTGCAGCGGGTGCGCGTCGCCCGGCGCCTTATCGGACCCGATGGCATGGCCGGCACGGTGCTCAGCCTGGAGCGGCTGGGCGACGCGGCATTGCCCTGCCCCATTCCGCGGGCCTGCCACTACCCCGTCATTCTCGACACCATCGGCCTGGGCGTCTGCATCCATGACGCCGATGGCCGCGTCATCGAAATCAACCGCGAGGCGCAACGCATCCTGGGGACGCGCTCCGACACCGGCCTCGGCCCGACCTGCGGTCTGTGCCTTCCCGACGGTTCGCCACTGGCCGCCGATGATTACCCCGCCACCATCAGCCTGCGCACCGGCCAACCGGTGCTCAACCAGTTGCTCGGCATCGAGGAGAGCGAGGACGGGCAGACGCGCTGGCTGCGGGTCGATTGCCGCCCCATCGGCCAAGCCGGTGCCGCCCCCCTGGTGGCAGTCACCTTCGTCGATGTCACCGAGTTGCTGGAGGCGCAACGGCGCACCGTCGTGACCGAGCGGAAGTTCCGCGCCATTTTCGAGAACACGTTCGAGTTCATCGGCCTGCTTGGTCCCGATGGCCGGGTGTTGGAGATCAACCACACCGCGCTGTCCTTCATCGGGCGCACCGAGTTGGGTGACCTTGCCGGCCTTCACTTCGCCGACACTCCCTGGTGGGAACATTCGACCGCCGACCGGGCCAAGCTGATCCAGGCCATTTCATGCGCCGCCGACGGTGAGTTCGTCCGCTACGAGACCACCCACGTCGACCTCAATGGCGGCATCGCCTATGTGGATTTCTCCCTCCGGCCCATGCGCGATGACGACGGCGAAGTGGTGTTCATCATTCCCGAAGGGCGCGACATCACCGTCCGCAAGCGCGCCGAGGCGGCACTGATGTCGGCCAAGCTGGAAGCCGAGGCGGCCAACCGCGCCAAGAACGAATTCCTCGCCACCATCAGCCACGAGTTGCGCACGCCCCTCAACGCCGTCATCGGCTTCTCCGAAGCGATTCTAGCGGAAGCGTTCGGGCCGGTGGACGCAAAACGCTACGCCGAATATCTGACGTTGATCCATTCCGCCGGATTGCATCTGCGGTCGGTGATCGACGACATCCTCGACCTTGCCCGCATCGAATTGGGACGCATCGATCTAGAAGAAACGGAATGCGATCCGGCGCCGATCATCAACTCCATCGTCTCCCTGCTGGAGCACAAGGCCGCCGGCCGGGACATCCGACTGGACTGCACCCTGGACGCGGACCTGCCGACGCTGATGGTCGACCATCGCCGGATGCGTCAGGTGGTGCTCAACCTGCTGTTCAACGCCCTCAAATTCACCCCGCCCGGCGGCAGCATCGTCATTGCCGCCGAGGAGACCGATGATGGTTTCGAAATCACCGTCACCGACAGTGGCTGCGGCATCGCACCGGATTTGATGGCGAGGATCTGGCAGCCCTTCCAGCAGTTCGATCCCTCGATCGCGCGCAAGAACGGCGGCGCCGGATTGGGCCTGCCCATCGTCAAGCATTTCGTCGAGGCGCATGGCGGACGGATAACCCTGGAGTGCCCGCCGGCCGGCGGCACCGTGGCCCGCGTGCTGCTGCCGCCGGAGCGCATCGTCGGCCGCGGCTGGCAAAGGATCGAAGCCGGGTAACAAGATGCGACGGGAGCACCGGCGCTCCGGTACCGTCACACCGCCATGCGCTGCAGCTTCTTGATGAAGACCCAGTAGGTGCCGAGGATGGGGCTGACCTTCAGGTGGATGCGCACCTTGTAGGACAGTCGGGCGACGGCGCAGTCGAACACCGCGTTGAGCTGACCGGCGGCAATGCCGTCGCGGAATTCACGATCGATCAGCGAGCCCGCCGCCCAACGCGCCACCTCGTCGAAGAAGTGACGGCCGACCATGGCCCCACTGGCGTCGGAAGCGCCATCCGGCTCGGTATCGTTATAGGCGAGCACACGGCCGTCCCGGTCCAGTTCAACCGCACCGAATGGAATGCGCTGAGCATCCTCGGCGCTCGTCCGGACCAATGGATTCTCCGGGTCGCCCTCGTCGAAGGCGAACACGGTCATATTCCACGGACCTGCCTTGGTGGTGATCGTCGGCATTATGATTTCTTTTGCTTCGCCTCTTACCCAAGTGCGGAATTTGACGTATTATCCCTCCGCGGTCCACAGGTAATGTCGCGGGGGAACATGGAGTTGAAGGAAGGCCACGGACGACTGGAAGTCGACTTGCCGGCCGTGCTCGATCTCCCGCTGGCGGCGGATTTGCGCGATACCCTGCTCGACGCGTTGTCGCGCGACATCGCCGCCGATGTGGTGCTGAAGGCGGCACTGGTAGAGCGTATTTCCACTGCGGCGATCCAGGTGATACTCGCCGCCGCGGCCGGTTTCGGCATGGCGGCACGCCGCCTGGAGGTCGAGACACCTAGCCAGGCCTTCGCCAGCGCCTTCGCTCAGTTGGGCCTGACGGCCGAACTCGAAAAAATCATCTAGCAGGGGATCAAGTATGGGTAAGAGCGTTCTGGCGGTCGATGACTCCAAGACCATGCGCGACATGGTGTCGTTCACCTTGCGCGGTGCCGGCTACAGTGTCGTCGAGGCCGAGAACGGCGTCGCCGCGTTGAAGGTCCTGCAGGGCGGGCCGAAGGTCGACGTCATCATCACCGACGTCAACATGCCCGAGATGGACGGAATTACGCTGGTCAAACGCATCCGCGGCCTGCCGCAGTACAGCGGCACGCCGGTGCTGATTCTGACCACCGAGAGCGACCAGAGTAAGAAGGACGAAGGCCGCAATGCCGGCGCCACCGGCTGGATCGTCAAACCGTTCAGCCCGGAAAAGCTGTTGCAGATCGTCGCAAAAGTGAGCCCGTAGAATACGGGCGAAGGGGGGAATAAAGCGATGGCCGAGGACCAGTCCTACGACCTGTCGCGGTTCAAGGCGACCTATTTCGAGGAATGCGCCGAACTGCTCGCCTCCGCCGAGGAGACGTTGACGCGCCTGCAGGAAAGCGGGCCGAACGAGGACGACATGCACGCGGTGTTCCGCTGCGTCCACTCCATCAAGGGCGGCGCCGGCGCCTTTGCGTTCGAGGCGCTGGTGCGCTTCGCCCACGTCTTCGAGACTTCGCTTGATGCCCTGCGCTCGGGCCGTGCCGAGCTGACCGAGCATGTGGCCGACCTGCTGGTGCGCTGCAACGACGTGCTGGGCGATTTCGTCCGTGCCGCCCAGGAAGACAGCACGCTGCCCGCCGACCACGGCGCCGAACTGATGGCCGGCCTGTCCGCCATCACCGGCGGCACCGCCCCCGCCGCCAAGCCGGCCGCCGCTCCCGCCGTCGCCCCGGCCACACCGGCCAGCGCCCCTCTGCTGACCTGGAACATTCGCCTGCGGCCCGCCGCCGGCATGCTGCGCACCGGCAACGACCCCCTGCTGATGATCCGCGAACTGGCCTTGCTGGGCGACCTGGAGGTCAAGACCGACATCTCCGCCCTGCCCCCCTTCGCCGAGATGGATTCGCAGCAGTCCTATCTGACGTGGTCGTTCACCCTGATCACCGCCAAGGGCCGCGCCGCCATCGAGGAGGTGTTCGAGTTCGTCGCCGGCGACACCGCCGAGGTGGAGATCGAGGCGCAGGCCCGTCCCGCCGTCGAGGAGGAAGGCGACGGCTGGGGCCTGTTCGGCGCCACCGAGGGCGCCCCCGCCCCCACCACGCAGGCGTCGGCTCCCGCCCCGGGCCAGCCTCATCCGCCGGCTGGCGGGGCGCAAGCGGGCGCCTCGGGCGGGCAGGTTCACACCGCCTCCATCCGCGTCGATCTCGACCGCATCGACCGCCTGGTCAACATGGTGGGCGAACTGGTCATCACCCAGGCCATGCTGGGGCAGCAGTCGTCGCATTTCTCGGTGGAGAGCCATCCAGAACTGGTGCAAGGCCTTCAGGAATTGTCGCACCACACCCGCGAACTGCAGGAAAGCGTGATGGCGATCCGCGCCCAGCCGGTCAAGGCGCTGTTCTCGCGCGCCCCCAGGTTGGTGCGCGACCTCTCGACCAAACTCAACAAGCAGGTCCGCCTGGTGATGAGCGGTGAGAACACCGAGGTCGACAAGACGGTCATCGAACAGCTGTCCGACCCGCTGACCCACCTCATCCGCAACTCGCTCGACCACGGGCTGGAAAGCCCCGAGGAGCGCATGGCCGTCGGCAAGCCGGCCGAAGGCACCATCCACCTCGGCGCCGCCCACCGCTCCGGTCGCATCATCATCGAGGTCTCCGACGACGGCCACGGCATCAACCGCAAGCGCGTGCTCGAAAAGGCCATGGAGCGCGGCTTGGTTGAGCGCGGCGCCCAATTGTCCGACGAGCAGATCGACCAGTTGATCTTCGCCCCCGGCTTCTCCACCGTGGAAAAGGTGTCCGACGTCTCGGGCCGCGGCGTCGGCATGGACGTGGTGCGCAAGAACATCCAGGATTGCGGTGGCCGCGTCGTAGTGCAGTCCACCCCCGGCCAGGGCGCCCGCTTCATCCTGTCGCTGCCGCTGACCCTGGCGGTGATGGACGGCATGCTGGTCTCGGTGGGTGGGCAGCGCTACGTGCTGCCGCTGACCAACATCGTGGAATCCATCCGGCCCTCGGCGCAACAGGTGCGCAGCCTGGTGGACGTCGGCGACGTGCTGACCATCCGCGGCGAGTACATCCGCCTGGTGCGGCTCTACACCCTGTTCGGGGTGAAGAATGCCGTCACCGACCCCACCCGAGGTCTGGTGGTGGTGGTGGAAACCGAGGGTGGCGACCGCATCGGCCTGCTGGTGGACGAGTTGCTGGGCCAGCAGCAGGTGGTGATCAAGAGCCTCGACTCCAACTACCGCCCGGTGGAAGGCATCTCGGCCGCCACCATCCTCGGCGACGGACGGGTGGCGCTGATCCTCGACGTCGGCGCACTGCGCATCATCGGTGAGCGGCAAAGGATCAGCCAAGCCGACACACCGCGGATGATCAGCAGACTTGCGGCTGAGTAATTCCACTCAATTCATCTTGGTTTACTAATGAAACTGACATTGTAAAGGACCTGCTTTCAAATAGGCAGGTCGCCCCCTACAATGGCGCCGACATTACGGTCTCCGGAGCCATCTTTCGGGCCGTCTATTCTGTGATCGCGTGGAGGGGATCAGCCATGACTGTCCGGCAACGGCTCTATCTGTCGACGTTCTTGCTGGCACTGGCGCTGGCCCTTTCCATCGCCATCGGTGTCTTCGGCCTCGCGGCCACCAAGGACTCGGCCAATCTGGCCATGGGCGCCAACCGCCAGATGGGCGAGCATGCCATCCCGCTGGTTGCCGCCGCCAAGGACATCAAGCTGGAGGTGGTCCAGGTCCAGCAGTTCCTTCAGGATGTGTCCGCCACTCGCGGCCTGGATGGTCTCGACGACGGCTTTAGCAAGGCCGAGGAGCACGCCAAGGCATTCCTGATCTCCGCGAAGGCTGCTTCCGAACTGGCACGGCGTGCCGGCCTCGCCGACATCGCCGCCAGCATCGATGCCGTCGGACACATATTCCCCAGCTATTATGCCGAGGGCAAGACCATGGCCACGAGCTACGTCGCCGGAGGCCCCGAGGCCGGCAACAAGCTGATGGCCAGTTTCGACAACAAGGCGGAAGCCATGCAGGCCGGCCTCGACGCCATGACGGAGCTCGTGCAGGCCTATGCCGCGACGTCGGTAGCGGCATCTGACACCGCCATGACATCCTCGGTGACGACCGTCGACCGCTCGCAGATGATGTTCCTGCTGCCCGCGGCACTCGCCCTGATCATGGTGACCTTCGCGCTGGTCACGGTGAGCGGGACCGTCACCGCGCTCCGCGGCATGACCGATGCCATGGACCGGCTGGCCGACGGCAAGCTCGACACCGCCATTCCCGCCCTTGGCCGTCATGACGAGATGGGGGAGATGGCCAAGGCGGTGCAGGTGTTCAAGCAGAACGCCCTCGACAAGCTGCGTCTGGAGGCCGAACAGCGCGCCGCCGAGGAGGCCCAGCGGCAATCCG
>CAJANL010000183.1 GCA_903941105.1 uncultured Rhodospirillaceae bacterium | reverse complement strand
CCCACCACCAGGGTGGCGGTGACCTCGCCGCCCACGTCGCGCAACACGTCGGTGATGCGCAGCATCTGCTCGGGGTTCTGCAGCAGGGCGCGGACGCTGGGCTCCAGCAGGGTGGCGGTGAAGGCGTCCGGCTTCAGGCGCAAGCGATCCGCACTGAGGATGGTTGCCAGATCGGCACCCTGTCGCGACGGCTCCTCCGCCAAAGCGGGCGGCGGCGCCATCGCTTCGGTGGGCGGATCCGCCGCCGCCTGGGCGGAGGCGGCGGCGGCCCGACAGGCACTGGTATCCGCACTTAGGCGGACCAGCGCCTCCGGCTCACGATACTCGAGCAGGCTCGCACCCAGGGTGCGCACCACGGAGGGGGACATCTGGGCATAGGCCGGCACCAGCGGCACCTGCC
Source organism: uncultured Rhodospirillaceae bacterium (assembly GCA_903941105.1). Lineage (GTDB taxonomy): Bacteria > Pseudomonadota > Alphaproteobacteria > Rhodospirillales > Magnetospirillaceae > CAJANL01. Next base: position 1,307 of record CAJANL010000183.1, on the reverse strand, counting down.
AGTCATGCAACAGGTAGTTCTGGATGGCGTCGTACAATTCGTCGGCCGCGGTGGCCTTCTTGCGGAAATAGCGCTTGGCAGCGGTGCGGAGCACCATCGCCACCACCTGCGCCAGGGTCCGGCCGCAGGACAGCACCGCGTTGTCGTCGGCAACGGGACGGTGACGGTCATCGACGGTGACGAAACGGAAACTGCGACGTTCCTCGCGGAACACCTGGAAGCACCGCTCCAGCAGGCCGAGGTCGTTCAGCGCCGACTCGTAAGCCTCACGGCGCGTGAGCGGGCGCATCTCAGGCAGGAACTGGCAGAGGATGTCCACCACAGGTCCCTGCAGAGTGTCATTGACCCGCCGGACGGCCGTTGGGCCGTCAATTGCGCCGAGGGTCCCCACGACCATCGACTTATCCTTCCGTGTCCGAACCAAGAGAGCAGTCCGCGACTGCCTGTCAGAGAGACACTACGCCGCCCCGGTCGGGCGCGACTGTGATCTTCTTCACATAAGGATGACGAAATATGGGCAGGTCATTCGTAGGGGGGGCAGTGCCGGCCGCGCGGCGACCGGGTGAATATCTCGCAGCCCGTGGCTGTGACGCCGATGGAATGCTCGAACTGCGCCGACAGCGACTTGTCCTTGGTCACCGCCGTCCAGCCGTCGGACAGGATCTTGGTCTCGTAGCGGCCGGCGTTGATCATGGGCTCGATGGTGAAGATCATGCCCTCGCGGATTTCGACGCCCTCGCGCGGCTTGCCGTAATGCATGACGTTGGGCGGCTCGTGGAAGACCCGGCCCAAGCCATGGCCGCAGAAGTCGCGCACCACCGAGAAGCGATGCCGCTCGACGAAGCTTTGGATGGCATGGCCGATGTCGCCCAGGGTGGCGCCGGGCTTGACCGCCTCGACGCCGCGCATCAGCGCCTCGTAGGTGACCTCCACCAGCTTGCGCGCCTTCACCCCCGGCCGGCCGACGTAATACATGCGGCTGGTGTCGCCGTGCCAGCCGTCGAGGATGGGGGTGACGTCGATATTGACGATGTCGCCGTCCTCCAGCCGCTTCTCGCCAGGAATGCCGTGGCAAACCACATGGTTGACCGAGGTGCAGATGGAGCGCGGAAAGCCGCGGTAGTTGAGCGGCGCGCTGATGGCGCCGCGCTCGGCGACGAACTGGGCGCATAGTTGGTCCAGCTCGGCGGTGGTGACGCCGGGGACCACATGCGGGGTGATGAAGTCGAGCGTTTCGGCCGCCAGCAAGCCGGCCCGGCGCATGCCGGTGAAGTCGTCGGGGCTGTGCAGCCGGATATTGCCGGCGT
>CAJANL010000182.1 GCA_903941105.1 uncultured Rhodospirillaceae bacterium | reverse complement strand
TGCGGCGGCGGCTGCCGCTCCCGCCGTCATGCCGGCCGCCCGCAAGGTCGCCGCCGATGCCGGCCTCGACACCGCCACCCTCGCCGGCAGCGGCAAGGACGGCCGTGTCACCAAGGGCGACGTGCTGGAGGCGGTGGCCAAGCCAGCCCCGGCCCCGGCGCCCGCCAAGGCCGTCGTTCCGTCCGGCCCGCGTCCCAAGGCGGCGCTGGAGGAGCGGGTGAAGATGACCCGCCTCCGCAAGCGCATCGCCGAGCGTCTCAAGGAGGCGCAGAACACCGCCGCCATGCTGACCACCTTCAACGAGGTGGACATGACGGCGCTGTTCGCGGTGCGCAATCAGTACAAGGACGTGTTTGAGAAGAAGCACGGTTGCAAGCTGGGCTTCATGAGCTTCTTCGTGAAGGCCTGCACCACCGCGCTGAAGGACTGGCCGGCGGTCAATGCCGAGATCGACGGCGACGATCTGGTCTACAAGAACTACTACGACATCGGCGTCGCCGTCGGCACGCCGTCCGGCCTGGTGGTTCCGGTGCTGCGCGGCGCCGACCAGATGGGCTTCGCCGAGGTGGAGAAGTCCATCTCCGAGCTGGGCAAGCGGGCCCGCGACGGCAAGCTGTCCATGGACGACCTCACCGGCGGCACCTTCACCATCTCCAACGGCGGCGTCTACGGCTCGCTGATGAGCACTCCCATCCTCAACCCGCCGCAGTCGGGCATTCTGGGCATGCACAAGGTGCAGCAACGCCCCATGGTGATGCCCGACGGCTCGATCCAGGCGCGGCCGATGATGTATCTGGCGCTCAGCTACGACCACCGCATCATCGACGGCCGCGAGGCGGTCAGCTTCCTGGTGCGCGTCAAGGAGTGCATCGAGGACCCGCAGCGCATCCTGCTGGAGATGTAATCCACTACTAACCCTCCCCTGCCAAAGGCGGGGGAGGGCAGGGTGGGGGCCCAACGAGCGTGAGCGAGGCGGGAGTTTTTCCGCAGGCCACACTCCCGCGCTTCGCTTGGGCCCCCACCCCAACCCTCCGCCGCCTTTGGCAGGGGAGGGAGTTTTCCCCTCGCAAGGACTTTCGACCATGAGCGACTTCGACGTAGTGATCATCGGCGGCGGCCCCGGCGGGTACGTGGCGGCCATCCGGGCGGCGCAACTGGGTCTCAAGACCGCCTGCGTCGAGAAGCGCGGCAGCCTGGGCGGCACCTGCCTCAATGTCGGCTGCATTCCGTCCAAGGCGCTGCTCACCGCCTCGCACCACTACCACGCCGCCGGCCATGAGATGGCGGCGTTCGGCGTCAAGCTGGGCAAGGTCGAGCTGGATCTCGCCGGTATGATGAGCCACAAGGACAAGGTGGTGGCCGACAACACCAAGGGCATCGAGTTCCTGTTCAAGAAGAACAAGGTGACCTACATCATCGGCGCCGGCCGCATCACCGCCCCGGGTCAGGTGACGGTCGGCGACAGGACCATTGCCGCCAAGCACATCGTCATCGCCACCGGCTCCGACGTCACCCCCCTGCCCGGGGTCGAGATCGACGAGGAGGTGATCGTCAGCTCCACCGGCGCGCTGGCCTTGCCCAAGGTGCCCAAGCGCCTGGTGGTGATCGGCGGCGGCGTCATCGGTCTCGAACTGGGTTGCGTCTGGCAGCGCCTGGGCGCCGAGGTCACCGTGGTCGAGTTCCTCGACCGCATCCTGCCGTTCAACGACGGCGAGGTCTCCAAGCAGATGCAGCGCATCCTGTCCAAGCAGGGCCTCGCCTTCAAGCTCGGCACCAAGGTCACCAAGGCGGTGAAGAAGGGCAAGACCGTCACCCTGACCGTTGAGCCCGCAGCCGGCGGCGAGCCCGAGGCGATCGAGGCCGACGTGGTGCTGGTGGCCATCGGCCGTAAGCCCTACACCGAGGGCCTGGGGCTGGCCGAGGCCGGCGTCGAGATCGACCCGCGCGGTTTCGTCAAGATCGACGGCCATTTCCGTACCAATGTCGCCGGCGTCTACGCCATCGGCGACGTGGTGGGCGGCGCCATGCTGGCGCACAAGGCCGAGGAGGAGGGTGTCGCCCTGGCGGAAATCCTCGCCGGCCAGCACGGCCACGTCAATTACGAGGCGATTCCCTCGGTGGTCTACACCTGGCCGGAAGTGGCCTCGGTGGGCAAGACCGAGGAGCAGCTGAAGAAGGAGGGCGTCGCCTACAAGGCCGGCAAGTTCCCCTTCACCGCCAACGGCCGCGCCCGTTCGATGAACGAGACCGACGGCTTCGTCAAGGTGCTGGCCGACGCCACGTCGGACCGCATCCTGGGCGCCCACATCATCGGCCCGGCGGCGGGCGATCTGATCGCCGAACTGGTGCTGGCCATGGAGTTTTCCGCCTCGGCCGAGGACGTAGCCCGCACCTGCCACGCCCACCCGGCGCTGGGCGAGGCGGTCAAGGAAGCCTGCCTGGCGGTGGACGCCCGCCAGATCCACGCCTAAGGCTGGGAAATCCCCTCCCTCGCGACGGGGGAGGGGGGGAACCCGTGCCCCCTCAGCGCGTCAGTACCGTGAGGAATTCGGCGTCGTCCACCTCGCGCAAGGCCCGGGTGGGGCGGCCGTCGGCGTCGAGCATGCCGTAACGCATTAACTGGCCGAAGATCTTGAGGAAATGGGCGCGGTTGTGCGGCGTGTCGCCGCCTTCCAGCCAGTTCTGTTCCAGGAAGGCGAGGATGGCCGGCTGGCCCAGCTCGGCTTCCCACAGGATGCCCTGCAACGACGACAGCGCCTCTTCCAACTCGCGCTCCAGCCCGAACACGCTCATGACGCCGTCGGCCTCGCGGCGCAAGCCGGTCTCGGGGCCGGCGCCGAGGCCGAAATCGGGCACGGTGCGGCGCTCGGGGGCGCAAACCTGCAGGTGGCCGACCTCGTGGATGATCACCGAGGGCTCCATGCGCACCCGCACCGCGTATCCGTCCCAGGTATAGGCGGCGGTGGGCGGCTCGTCGATGACGCCCATGCCGAACTCACGCAGCAAGGCCACCGCCTGGGCGTGATAGGCGCAATCCTGCGACAGCGACAGGTCGTCCCCCTCCACCCGCTCCAGGCTGGCGGCGATGCGGCGGAAGGCGGCTTGCGCCACCGGCTCGGCGTCGAGGCAGCGGTCGAAGCGGGCCAGCAGGCCGGGGAGGTCGGGTAGGGCGATGGGGGTCAGGATCATGGTGGCGCACCGTAATATCATTCCTGTCCTGCTGGCAATGGCCGCCGAGTGTCGTATCCTGGGGTCATGAAGTCGCAACGGACAAAACCGGCGGATGCAGTGGCGCTGGCCGAGCTGCGGGACACCCTCGCCGGCGAGCCGCGTCGCCGCGACCTGTTGATCGAGCACCTGCACCGCCTGCAGGACCGCTTCGGCACCTTGGCGCCCCGCCACCTGCACGCCCTGGCCGACGAGATGCGCCTGTCGCGGGCCGATGTGTGGGAGGTGGCGACGTTCTACGCCCATTTCCGCATTTCCCCTTCAGAACCCTCCCCTGGCGCAGCCGGGGGAGGGCAGGGTGGGGGCCCAACGAGCGCCAGCGAGGCGGGAGTGGTGCCGGCGGAACCACCGCTCGTCGCTTCGCT
>CAJANL010000181.1 GCA_903941105.1 uncultured Rhodospirillaceae bacterium | reverse complement strand
TGGTGATCTTCAGACGATGTCGTTATAGAGGTCCTGCCACTGCGGATTAAAACGCTGGATCATCTCAATCTTCCATGCCCTATTCCATTTTTTCATTTGTTTCTCGCGAAGAATGGCATCAGGCATGGTTTCGTGAAATTCTTAATAGTCTAAGAGATGGACGCACTATTTCTTTGTAAAACCATCGACAGCGTCCGTCTTGTGTTCCCAAATGAGACGAACAACGTCGCTGGTCACACCGACATACAGGGTTCCATTCCGTCCACTTGCCAGAATGTATACACATGAAGGCCTCGTCACCGTGCTCATACCGACCCTACCGACGGAATGGATGCCCGCTTTCGCGGGCATGACGAGGTTATGCCCACCCGAATTAGCTACTCGTTAGCCTGAATTCGAAGCCCTGGTGAGAAGGTCGCCATAGACCGCCGCGGTGCCCGTCACCATGGCTTCGACGGAAAAGCGCCTGACGACGCCGTGCCGCGCCTCACTCCCCATGCGGCGAAACTCCGCCGCCGGGGTCGCCAACACACAATCGAGCGACCGGGCGACCGGCTCCTCCAGAATCCAGCCCGAACCGGCGTCGACCACTGAGGCGGCGTTGGCCGCCGGGGTCAGGGCGACCGGGCAACCGGACGCTTGCGCCTCCAGCGCGACGTTGGGCATTCCCTCCCACCGCGACGGCAGCAGCAGCACCGACGCGGCACGGTACAGGGGCCGCAGGTCGTCCATGGGCGGGCGGATGGTCACCCGGCCCGGCGGGGCGGCGGCGCGGATCGCGGCCTCCAGCGGCCCCTCGCCGACCAGGACGAAATGCCAGTCCGCCAGCCGTCCGGACGCCTCGAAACCGGCCAGCAGCCGCATCAGGCCGAGATGGTCCTTCTGGGCACTGAAGCGCCCGACCATCAGCGCCACCCGACCCGACGGCCACCATTCCGGCGGGGGCGCCGCCGTGTCGCCGAAGAAGCGCGGGTCGATGCCGTTGTTGACGGTGACGACACGCTCGGGCGAAAGCGACAGGTCCTCGATCAACTGCCGCCGCACCGCCTCCGAGTTGGCGATGACCCGGCGCGAGCGGTGGACCAACAGCCGCTCCGCCCATTTCTCGCTGCGGCTGTAGCCGTGGCGGAAGTCGTTGCGCACCGAGGTGACGATGGGGCTCCGCCAACCCGACAGCATCGCCGTCGCCCGCAGCGCCTGATTGGCCTTGTTGAGGCTGGAGTGAAGGATGTCGGGGCGAAACTCCGCCACGGCGCGGCGGAGGCCACCGAACAGGCGGGCAGGCAGCAGGGGGCGCGGCACGGCGTGGCTGAGTTCCAGCGAGCGGAACCACGGCACATCGTCGACCAACTGTGCGTAATGTATCCGTTCCCGCCGGCCGAAGATCAGCAACCCCGGCTCGAAGGTGGCGCGGTCGAGGTGGTGGGCCAGCAAGGCCATCTGCCGCTCGGCACCGCCGGCCGGCAGTCCGGCGATCACCAACAACACTCGAATGCGTCCCACCCAGTCCTCCGCGATTTGGCCTGTCCCGCGCCGAATAGAGCCGCCGGAGATCCTTGGCCGGTTGTGGCGCGGCGTCAACCCCCCCGCCCCTGATTCAATTGATCCGTATAGACGGAGAGGATAGGGTCTCTCCCCATACGCGGGGGCCGCTGACGGAGAGTGATGTGATTGCTGCGCTCATTTTGGGTCGCAAGGGAAGTACCGGTTTTCCTGGGAAGAACACTCATCCCGTTCTCGGCCACCCCCTGGCCTGGTGGCCCATGGATGCGGCGCTCCGCTCCGGGGTGGTGACGCGGGGCTTCATGTCCACCGACGATCCGGCGCTGATGGACCTGGCGACCACCACCGGCTTCGAGGTCGTCGAACGGCCGGCGGAGCTGTGCAGCAATACGGCGCTGGGCGAGCATGCCTACCGCCACGGCCTCCAGGTCATTCGCGAGCGCCTGGGGGTCGAGCCCGAGTTGCTGGTCCTGCTGTTCTGTAACGCCGCCACCGTCAGCCCGGCGCAGATCGTCGAGGGTGTCGAGGCGCTGCGGCGCGACTCCACGATCGATTCGGCGGTGACGGTCTCGCGCTACAACATGTGGAGCCCGCTGCGGGCACGCCAGCGCGACGGCGAGGGCCTGCTCCAGCCCTTCGTGCCCTTCGAGATCTTCGGTGATCCGAAGACCCTGAACTGCGACCGCGACAGCCAGGGCGACGTCTGGTTCGCCGACGTGGCCCTGTCGGTGATCCGCCCCGGCAACCTGGACGCCCTCGACGACGGGCTGTTGCCGCAGAAATGGATGGGACGCCGCATCTGGCCGATCCTGAACGAGGCCGGTCTCGACGTCGATTATGAATGGCAACTGGGACAGGTGGAGTGGTGGCTGAAGAAACACGGCCGCGTCCCGGCCGGAGCTTGAAAATGGCACGCATCCTGATCACCACCTCGTCCTTCGACGTGACGACCTCGCCGGCCCTGGCCGAGATCGCCGCCGCCGGCCACCAGATCGTGCTCAACCCCTTCGGCCGCAAGCTGACCGAGGACGAGGCCGTGTCGCTGCTGGCCGACGGCGTGGTCGGCATGGTCGCCGGGGTCGAGCCGCTGACGCGCCGCGTGATCGAGGCGGCGCGTGACCTGAAGGTGCTCGCCCGCTGCGGCATCGGCATGGACAACGTCGACATGGCCGCCGCCGCCGAACGCGGCATCACCGTCTCCAATACCCCCGACGGCCCCAGCGCGGCGGTGGCCGAGCTGACGGTGGGCCTGATGCTCGATCTTCTGCGGCACATCTCCGCCAACGACCGGGCCATCCGGGCCGGGCAATGGGACCGGCCCATGGGCCGGCTGCTCGGCGCCCGCGTGGTGGGGCTGGTGGGATGCGGCCGCATCGGGCGGCGCGTGGCGGCGCTGGTGGCGGCATTCGGCGCCCGCGTGGTGGGCTGCGACCCGCTGGTCGACTCGGCCGCCGGCATCGAGATGATGGGCTTCGACGAGGTGCTGGCCACCGCCGACGTGGTCAGCCTCCACCTGCCGTATGACCGCGCCGTCGGCTGCGTCATGGGGGCCGGGCAGCTTGGCCGCATGCGCAAGGGGGCCGTGCTGGTCAACACCGCGCGGGGCGGGCTGGTGGACGAGGCGGCGCTGGCCGCGGCATTGGAGTCGGGGGCGCTGGGCGGTGCCGCCATCGATGCCTTCGAGGCCGAGCCCTATTCGGGTCCGCTGGCCGGACTGCCGACCATGGTGCTGTCGTCCCATGTGGGCTCCTACGCCAGGGAAACCCGGCAGGCGCAGGAAGCAGAAGCCGCCGCCAATCTTCTGGCCGGCCTGCGCATCGCCGGACTGGCGTGAGGAGCTGGACATGACGGGCGAGCAGGTCATCGTCTTCGGCGGCTCGGGCTTCCTCGGCAGTCATGTCTGCGACGCCCTGACCGATGCCGGCTACAAGGTGCGGATATTCGATGCGCGGGTGTCGCCCTACCTGCGGGCCGGGCAGGAGATGGTGGTCGGCGACATGCTGGATGCGGCGGCGGTCGCCGCGGCGGCGCGCGGATGCGGCTATGTCTATAATTTCGCCGCCATCGCCGACATCGACGAGGCGCGCGACCACCCGGTGGAGACCGCCGCCATCAACGTCATGGGCAATATGTACGCCCTTGAGGCCGCCCGGGCCGCCGGCGCCAGGCGGTTCGTCTTCGCCTCTACGATCTATGTGTTCTCCAATTCGGGGTCGTTCTACCGCGCCAGCAAGCAGGCCGCCGAACGGTTCATCGAGACCTATCACGACCGCTACGGCCTGCCCTATACGGTGCTGCGCTACGGCTCGCTGTATGGCCGCCGGGCCGACGGGCGCAACTCCATCTTCCGCATGCTGCGAGCGGCGATGACGGCGGGGGTCATCAGCTACACCGGCGATCCCGACGCCATCCGGGAATACATCCACGTCAGCGACGCCGCCCGCCTGTCGGTCAAGGTGCTCGAAGAGGAATTCGCCAACCGCCACCTGATCCTGACCGGCCAGGAGCGCATGCGGGTGCACGATCTCATGCGGATGATCGCCGAGATGATGCCGAACCAGGTGCGGCTGGAGTTCCTCCCCAACACCCGCGACGGGCATTACGTGGTGACGCCGTACGCCTACAACCCGCGCGTCGGGCACAAGCTGGTGGCGGCCGACCATGTCGACCTCGGCCAGGGGTTGCTGGACTGCCTGACCGAGGTGGAAGGTGCGGGTGACGTCGATGAAATGGTCGGTCTGACCATTCATTCCTGCGACAACCGCGCCTAAGTCGGACCAGATGAGCTTCCACACCATCGTTTTCGACTTCGATGGCGTCCTGGCCGATTCGGTGGACGTGAAGACCCGCGCCTTCGCCGCCCTCTATGCCGAACACGGCGCCGAGGTGGTGTCCGAGGTGGTGGCCTACCACCTGGCCCATGGCGGGCTGTCGCGTTTCGAGAAATTCCGCCACTTTCAGGAGCATCTGCTGCGACGTCCTCCCCTGACCGCCGGCGAGGAGGACGACCTCGGCAACCGCTTCCGGACGGCGGTGTTCGAGGCGGTGGTCGCTGCACCCTGGGTGGCCGGCGCACGGGAGGCCCTGGAACGCCTGGCGGCGGAAATGCCGCTGTTCGTCGCCTCGGGCACGCCGGATGGCGAGTTGCGCGAGATCATCGCCGGCCGGGGGATGGAACGGTTCTTCGTCTCGGTGCACGGCTCGCCGACCGGCAAGGGGGAAATCCTGCGCACCCTGGCGGCGCGTCATGGCTTTGCGCCCGGACGGATGCTGATGGTCGGCGATGCCGCCACCGATCTCGCCGGGGCCCGCGCCGCCGGCACCGCCTTCCTCGGGCGGGTGCCCGCCGGTGAACCCAATCCGTTCCCGGCCGGCGTGCCCGTCGTGGCCGAGCTGTGGCCACTGGCCGAGCGCCCATTGCATGCGCTGCCGGGAGTGGTCGTGCCGCCATGAGGGCCGGCACGCGCACCCTGGTGGTGGTGGACGGCCGGGGAGACTGGCCCGCACTGGCGCGAATGGTACCGCAGGGTGGCGACGTCGCCATTCTCGCGTTCGTCGACCAGCCGATGACGGAACTGGTCGACCGCCTGACCGGATGCCGGGTCGAGATTCTTCCCGCCGCCCGGCTGCTGCGTGATCATACCGATGATTTTGTCGCCGCCGTCCGGAACTGGCTGGCACCGCTGGCCACGGCCTGTGCCGGCATCGAGGGCTGGCAGGCGACCCGGCTGTTCGAATGGAACTACGCGCACCCGGAATGGTTCGAACGGCTGCGTCTGGCCTGCCTCCGGAGCCAGTTGGCGGGCGGAGCCTATACCGCCTGCGTCATCGCGGCGGCGGAGCCGTTCGCCTCTGCCGCCGCGACACTGGCCGGCGGCATCCCGGTGACGGTCCTGCGCCGTGCGTCCGACCTGCCGGCCATTTCCCTGCCCCGCGCCCTGCTGCGCCGCCTGCTGGATGCGGTCGCCGAGGCGCGGATACTGATCAAGGCGCGGGCCTTGCCGCGGCCGGCCCGCGCCGAGGTTCTCGGCTACGCGACCTATCCCGCAACCTGGGCCATTGGTCCGCAGTCGGCGGTCTATCGCTATTTCGGCCCCCATCTGCCCGACCTGGTTCGGGGGTTCGCCGTCCTCGCCACCGTGTCGCGGATGCAGATCCGGCGGTTGCGCCCCGTGCCCGACATTCTGCGCTCCCTCGACCAGTTGCCGCCCAAGGGCCATGAGGGTCGGCTGGCGGTCATCGAGAGTTTCGGTACCTGGCGGGACATCCTGGCCTGCTATTGCGACCCCCGGCCCGCTTGGCGTTTCCGTCGCGCGGTTGGGCGGGCGGCTGGGCGGGCGGGGGAATTCGGTCGCCTCTACGCCGACTCGGTCATCCAGTCGGCCATCAACGACCTGCCCCGGTCGCAATATCTCGCCCGCACGGTCGCCCGGACGGTGAAGGCGATGGGGGCGTCCGTGGTCGTCGCTCCCACCTATGAACTGGCGGAAGGGCGGGCCGTGGCACTCGGGGCCCACGCCGCCGGGGCCAGGGTCGTCGGCATCCAGCAGGGCTCGCAGACCGCATGCCATCTTTGGCGGACCGCCCACTCGCTGGCCGCCATCGGCAGCGCAACCGGCGACCACTCGGCCACTCCCGATCTCCTGCTCGCCGAAAGCGAGCTGGATGCCGCAGCCTTCACGGCGGCCGGGCTGGCCTGCCCGGTGGCGGTGATCGGTGCCATGCGCATCGAGGCACCGCAAGGCCCGCCGCGGGAACATCCGTCCAGCGCCGCCATCGTCGTGCTGGGCGAACTGCACGCCCCGGCCTTGCTGCCGCTGCGCTGCCTGACCATGGTCGGGGACAGCGGGGTCAGAGTGATCGTCCGCCCGCATCCACTGATCGCCGAGCTGACCCGGACCATGGTCTCGGCGGCGAGTCCGGGGTCGGCGGTGGAATGGAGCGACATGACGCGGACCCTGGCGGAGGAACTGGACCGCCATCACCCGCTTGCCGTCATCGTCGGCGTGACCGGCGCCGCCATCGAGGTGGCACTGGCCGGCTGGCCGGTGGCGATCCTGCCCTCGGCGGCTTCGCCGCTGGCCAATCCCCTGGCCCGCGCGGGGCAGGTGTTCGAAGCCTTCGACCCGCACGATTTCCAGGCCTGGCTCAAGCGCCTGGAGAACCGCGACGACCGGCTGACACAGGGCATGATCTGCTACGAGGCGGCACGGAAACTGGTGTCGGTCACCGGCCGCGCCGCGGCGGAACGCTGCCGGGATATCCTTTCCGGCCGATAATCCTTGCCACCTCGGCGGTGCCGCCGTATCCCTTCGTTCGGCAACGAAACCGCATCGCAATGACACAACCGTCTCCGCACCGTGCCGCCATCATCGGGGCCGGCCGCATCGCAGGCAGCCTCGGATGCCGGGACGATGTCGGCCGCGAGCCCCCGCGCAGCCATGCCCACGGCCTGCTGTCCGCAGGTTTCATCCTCGACGCGGTTGTCGAGCCCGCGCCGTCGCGACGGGCCGATTTCGCCGGCCGCTGGGGCATCGCCCACGCGGTCGACCATGTGGCCGCCCTGTCCGAGTGCGGCCCGCTCGATCTGGTGGTGGTCTGTTCGCCCTCATCGCTCCATGCCCCCCAGGTGATCGAGGTGCTGGAGCGCATCGCGCCGCGCCTCCTGATCGTCGAGAAGCCGCTGTGCCTGAGCCGGGCCGAACTGGACGCCATGGCCGACGCGGCGACGCGGCGCTCGACCCGCATCGTGGTCAATCACTCGCGCCGCTTCGACCCTGGCCACCAAGCGGCCCGCGACCTGATGGCCTCGGGCCGGCTGGGGCGGCCGGTCGCGGTCCGCGCGGTGCATTACGGTGGATGGGCGCTGAACGGGTCGCACCTCATCGACACGCTGTCCATGCTGCTGCGGGCACCGCTTCGCTGCGTCGAGGCCCGTCCGGGGGCGCCGGGCCGCTCGCCCGATGACCCGTGCCTGAACGGCCGGTTCAGCGTGGATAGCCATCCCGGGCTGGTCATTGCCATCGACAGCGTCGATGAACGCCGGTTCCAGCTGTTCGAGATCGAGATCCATCTTACCGAGGGCAGGCTGCGCTGCCTCGACTTCGGCGACCGCATCATGGTGGAGGGCGTCGCCGTGAATGCCCTGGGCGAGCGCGAACTGACGCCGGCCGTGGTCATCGAGCGCCCTGCCGGCACCACGGCCATGGCCGAACTGTACGGTCGGTGCGCCGAGTGGCTGTCCGGCCGGCCGGCCGACCTCGACGGCGCCGGCCTCGAAGCCGCCTCGGCCACCATGAGGACACTGTTCGACGCGCGGCGGGCCTCATCGCAAGGAAAGGGCGCGGCACCATGAGCGACACCCCCACCTTGGCCATCAACGGTGGCGACCCGGTGCGGAGCAAGCCGTGGCTGGACAATTTCACCACCGGCGATGAGGAGAAGCATGCCGTCGCCCAGGTTCTCGACACCGGTTACCTGTCGATGTTCGAGGGCTCGTTCCATCCCGACCCGCCGTTCCGCTTCGATGGCGGCCCCGCGGTGCGCCGACTTGAGGACCTCGCCTCGGACCTGCTCGACGGCGCCCGCGTCGTGGCGGTCAACAGCGCCACCTCGGGGCTGTACATGGCCATCGGCGCCCTGGGCATCGGCTTCGGCGACGAGGTCATCGTCTCGCCCTACACCATGAGCGCCTGCGCCGTGGCGCCGCTGATCTATGGCGCCATCCCGGTCTTCGCCGACGTCGAGCCGGGCGGCTCGCTGTCGGCCGCCAGCATCCGCAGCCGCCTGACGCCGCGCAGCCGCGCCATCCTCGTGGTGCACCAGTTCGGCATTCCCGCCGACATGAACGGCATCATGGCCATTGCGGCAGAACACGGCCTCAAGGTGATCGAGGATTGCGCCCAGGCCTGGGGGGCCGCCCATGGCGGCCGGCCGGTCGGCACCATCGGCGATATCGGCGTCTTCAGCTTCAACGTCAACAAGACCATCCAGGCCGGCGAGGGCGGGCTGTGCGTCACTCGCGACGCCGAGCTGGCCTATCGCCTTCAGCTGATCCGCAATCATGGCGAGGCGGTGGTCGGGCCGGCCGGGGTCGGCGACATCACCAATCTCCTCGGCCACAACACCCGCATGACCGAGGTCACCGCCGCCATCGCCATCGAGCAGCTCAAGAAGCTGCCGGCATTGAACCGGCACCGCCTGGAACTGGTCGAGCGGCTGAGCGCCGGACTGTCGCGGTTCGACTTCCTCGTCCCCCCGGATGGCTGCCGCGGGTCGGGACGGGCCACCTTCTACGTCTATCCGCTGCGCTATCGGGCGGAGCTGCTGGGCGGGCGGCCACGGTCGGAGTTCGTCGCCGCCGTCAATGCCGAAGGCATCCGCTTCTATCAGGGCTATGTCCGCCCCCTTTATTCGCAGCCACTCTATCAGAAGCGCCAGGCGTTCAAGCACGGCTATCCCTGGACCGCGCCGGAGAACCGGGACAGCGCTCCCGATTATTCCCCCGGCTGTTGCCCCACCGCCGAGCGCCTGTATGATCGCGAGATGATCATCAACGAGCACATCCGGCCGCCGCACGGCCCGGACGACATGGATGACATCATCGCCGCCGTGGCCAAGGTCGCGAAGGCGATGACGAGCACCTCCGGCGGCGGCACCGGGGCATGAGTTCCCGTTATGCCTTCGAATGCTGGCTGTCGCCGGCCGAGCTGGCGAGCCTTCCCAGCTCCAAATATTGGAACGACGAGGAGGCGGAGCGCTCCAAGGTCTGGGACGTCACCGGCGGTGATTTCGCCGCGGTGGAGGCCCATGCCGCCACGCTGGGACTGATGGCGCAGCTCACCGCGATCAAAGGCGCCCTGGCCGGACGGGGACACCGGATCGGCGGCCGCGGCGCCAGCCTGGCCTGTGGCACCGCCTGGCTCGAAGCGCAGATGCTGGCGGGCGATGCCGCAATCGAGCATGTCAGCTGCGTCGAGTTTTCCCGTCATCGCATCGAACGGCTGGCGCCTTTGATGCTTGACCATTACGGGATCGCGCCGGAGCGGGTGCGACTCTGTCTCGGGAGCTTCTATGACCTCAAATTCGAGGACGGTGAATTCGATTTCGTCGTGCTGTCGCAGGCCTTCCATCACGCCGATGATCCCCTTCGCCTGCTGGCGGAAGTGCGGCGGATCCTGAAACCGGGCGGAGTGGTGGTCGTCATCGGCGAACATTGGTTCGGGTCCGTCGATTACGCCAGGCGCCTCGCCAAACACTTCGCCAAGTGGGTCCTGAACCGGAAGGGATGGCGGACGCGCACGCCGCTGCTGCCGCGATACCGCCACCTGTATCCACCGGATGTCCGGAAAGGCGACACCTTCTATTCACCGGCGGAATACGACCGGATGTTCGCTTCGTTCGGCTTCGGCGCCGTCCACCATGTGCGGCGCCCGATCCGCCAGCAAGCCTTCGGCCTCCTGGCGCCCCCATGATCGAACTGGAACTGGTCGCAGGGCTGGCTCCCGGCTTCCGGTCGCCGGACTGGAACCAGGCGGCGCCGCTCGGCGACCCCGGCATGGCCATCGACGACGCGGAGTACCGTGACGCGGTGCCGGCCCATTTCCACCTGCGGCAGGGCGGCACGGCCGTGCTGTGCGTCGCCTGCACCATTGCCGCCGCCGGGGTTTCCTTCCACCGCTGGCCGCTGACCCTGGCGGTCGCCGACGGCGTGGCCGATGATGTCGCCCACGCGGCGGTGGAGCGCGCCCTCGATCATCTCGCCGCCATGGGCCGCCCGCTGTGGATCCTGGGCGGCTGCCCGATGCTGGAGGAGCCGTCGCCGACCCTGGTGGACAGCCTCTGCGCCGCGCGCGGGGGGATCGCGGTGCCGCGCGTGCACGCCGTCGCCGACCTCGCGCTTGATGCCGACCATCTCCGCCGCGACCTGCGGAAGAGTTTTCGCTCCCTGGTCAACTGGAGCGGCCGCAACCTCACCCTGCGCCACGGCAACCGCCAGACCTGGGACGACCGGGTGTGGACCGACTTCATCGCCTTCTATTCCCGCATCGCCGGCCACACCAAACCCGCCGATGTATGGAACGCCATCGCCGCGTCCATCCGCGACGGATTCGGCGGCGAGGTCACGGTCGGCGAGTGGAACGGTGCCATGGTGGCGGGGATGGTGGTGCTCGATGGGCGGTCGGTCGCCTGCTACACCCTCGGCGCCTACGAGCGCAGCCTGTTCGACAAACCGCTGGCGCACGGCCCGCTGTTCCTGGCCATGCTCAACGCCCGCGCCCGCGGCCTGCGCTGGTTCGATCTCGGTCATATCCCGGCCGAGGGCGCCGCCTCGCCGAAGGAGGTCAACATCGGTTATTTCAAGCGCGGCTTCACCTCGCGCTTCGTCACCACCCGGGAATGGCGGCTGGGTCAGCGATAGACGAAGACCGAGACATTCGCGCCATAGAAATGGTGATGCAGGCTGAATTTCGGCGAAACCTCGGCGATCAGCCACGACGTGATGTCGACAGGGTCGTAGTACAACATGTCATCGACGAAATAATTCGCGTTCTTCGAGATGAAGTCGAACGCCACGCCGGCGTCGCAATGGTCGAAACACCACGCTATCGCCTTTTTCAGCAGGCCGGGATCGACCGCCTTGTTGAACAGCCCCGACGCGAAAACATAGTCGAACCGCCCCTCGATGCCGCCGTCCAGCGCATTGCCGCACTCGAAATGGGCCTGGGCGTGGGCGCCTCGTGCATGGGCGATGAACTCGGGGACAAGATCGATGCCATGGTAGTCGAACACGGTATCGGGCCGCCGTCCCTTCAGTAACGGATAGAGATCGCCCATGCCGCAGCCGAAATCCAGCACCTTGAGGGCGGTGGGCGCGACGGGCAGGATATCGCACAATCTGTCGAGGCGGCGCTGGTGCCCCTCGGGGGTGTAGTGCAGCGCCTCCGGTCCCGGACCGTGACGCAGCCACGCCTCCCGGTATATTTCGGTGGTATTCCCGATGCCGCCGCTCATTGCCGCCCTTCGCCTGCCATCCCTGCGCCGAGGCCGATCTTGGTCCGGCCGATTCCGGAACTCAAGCCCATAACGGGGCGCGTGGTTGCGGGTGACGGCGCCACGCATTAGAGTGCGGCAGCGGTTGGGGAGAATCGACGTGGGTCGGGCAGGGGTCCTGGTCATTGACGGTGCGGACGGTCGGCCCGAATGAAGACGGCCGCCAAGATCATCCACGATACGGTCCTGCTGTTCGCGCGTTCCCTTCTGCAGCAGATCATTCAGGTACCCGTCTTCATCCTGACCGCCAAGGTCCTGGGGCCGGAAGGACTGGGGCTGCTCCGGCTGTTGGGCATTGTGCCGATGCTGTCCAAATACGGCAGTATCGACTTCGCCTCGGTCATCCTCCGCGAGGTCGCCGAGAATACCGACCCCGAGGGGCGGATCAAGCCGACCGTGGCACGCAACGTCGCCTATACGGTCAACATCCTGTGGGGGGCGGGCCTGACCACCGCCGTGCTGGCCTGGTCGTTCGTCACCGAGGGCGGCAGCGAGATGGCCTGGGGGCTGCGGATCGGCGCGGTCTGCCTGATGCTGAGCACCATTTCCCGGCTGATGCAAGTCAACTGCTCGCTGGAGCGGAATTTTTCCGCCATCGCGAAAGCCGGAATGGCCGACGTCCTGGTGAGCGCGACCTTCACCATCGCCTCGATCTGGATGCTGGGCGTGCTGTCGCCGCTGCTGGCGGCCATGCTGGCCTGCATGTTTCAGCTGTATTGGCTGTCGACCCGGGTCGGGCTCGGCCTCCGCCCGGCGCTCGATGGCGCGGAAGTCCGGCGGCAGGCGGTGATCGCCTTTCCCATGGCGCTGGGCACCATGGTTTCCGGCGCCCAGACCTGGGGCGAGCGGGTCCTGGTGGGGGCCTTGTGGGGCATGGCGGGGCTGGGATATTTTTCGTTCCTGATGACCGTGGTGAGTATCGCCTGCCTGCTGCTGAACAACCTCAGCCAGGCGGGAAGCACCCATGTCTATCATCGCTTCGGCAACCGGGAGGGACCGGTGGCGGCCGGCCGCCTGATCGATGCCCCCACTCTCTCGCTGGCCTGCCTGACGCCGCTGTTGGCGGCGATGGCCGTGTTCTGGGTCGCCCCCCTGGTCGAACATTTCATGCCCGACTTTGCACGAGTGGTGCCGTTGTTGCCATTGATGGCGGCCGTCCTGATGCTGTCGCCGCTGACCAACTTCTATGGCGGCGCCCTCAATTCAACACGCTTCAACGCCCAGACGGCCAATCTGGTGGTGGGGTTGGCCAGCCTGGGCGTCTTCGCGGCCGGATGCTGGATGGCGGCGGAGCTCGGGGCGGGCGTGGAGGGGGCGATGGCGGCCCGCATCGTCGCCCTGGTGCTATCGAACCTGGCGACCATCGTCATCGCCGCCCGGTTCCTGCATCCGGGATGGCGGCAGACGGCGTTCAAACTGATTGAATTCCATTTGCCCGGCGTGGTGGCATGCGGGTTGATCGTCGCGCTGAACGCGCTTGGCGACGACCTTTGGCTCCGCGTCGCCGGAATGCCCATGCTGTTTGTCGTTCTCTATTCACCCGTTCTGGTCTATTGGGAGAAGCGGACCGCCTTGATCCGAGAGTTCTTTCTCCCCCGGATCCGGCTGGCGGTTGGAAGAATGGCCGGCCGGGGATAATCGCAGGTGAGTCCGATGCGCATTTCGAAGACGGTGGGGCAGTACTATTTCGACTGCGGCAGCATCGACCCTCTCCGGCACATCGTCGCCGAGCGGCAAGCCGTTGAACCCGGCCCGGCAGTCTATCTCATCGACGGTTTTTTCGCGGGCTCGGACTATGCGGCGCGGCTGCCGCTGAACGACGGCGACGCCATGCTTTTCGTCGACACCGGCACCGAACCGACCACCGCAGGCATCGATGCGCTGACCGCGGCGACGCTCGTCGCCTGCGGCCGGCCGCCGGCCGTGGTGATCGGCATCGGCGGCGGTGCGACCCTCGATTCGGCCAAGGCGGTGTCCAATCTGCTGAGCAACGGCGGCAAGGCGGCCGATTACCAGGGCTGGGACCTCCTCCGCGTGCCGGGGGTGTTCAAGGTCGGCGTCCCCACCCTGTCGGGGACCGGAGCCGAGGGCTCCCGCACCTGTGTCATGATGAACTTCGAGAAGAACCTCAAGCTGGGCATGAACAGCGACCACACGGTGTTCGACCGGCTGGTGCTCGACCCCGACCTTACGGCATCGGTGCCGCGCGACCAGTACTTTCACACCGGGCTCGACACCTACATCCATTGCATCGAATCCATCGGCGGCAGCTATCGCCACGCGGTGGCCGACGCCTATTCCATGCAGGCCCTGGCGCTGTGCCGCGAGGTGTTCCTCGACGGCGACATGCAGCGGCCGGAAGCGCGCAAACAGTTGATGGTGGCGTCGTTCCTCGGCGGCTCGGCCATCGGCAACAGCTTCGTCGGCGTCGTGCACCCGCTGTCGGCCGGGCTGTCCATGGTGCTGCACCTTCGCCATTGCGTCGCCAACTGCATCGTCATGGCGGTGATGGAGGAGTTCTATCCCCGCGAGACCGAGGAATTCCATCGCATGCTGGCGGCCCAGGGCATCAGCCTGCCGGCACGGGTGACGGCCGGTCTGGCCGACGCCGATTTCGACGCGCTCTATGGGGCCTCGATCATCCATGAAAAGCCGCTTGCCAACGCCCTCGGGCCGGATTTCAAATCCATTCTCACTCGCGACAAGGTGCGCGAGCTGTTCTCGCGGATGTGAGCATGAAGAAGCAGCCCATCATATCGGTGATCGTCCCGGTCCATAACGAGGAGCGGTTCATCGGCCGGGCCATCCGGTCCCTGCTCGGCCAATCCCTTCCGAGTGAACTCTATGAGATCATCGTCGTCAACGACGCCAGCACCGACCGCACCCAATACGCCATCAGCGTCTTCGGCGACGACGTGCGCTGCCTCGTCAACGAGACCAAGCTGGGACTGCCGGGCAGCCTCAACCGGGCCATCAAGATGGCGCGCGGGCAGTTCATCGTGCGGGTCGACGGCGACGACTACGTGGCGAGCGACTATCTGAACATTCTCAGTCGCTTCCTGACCGAAAATAACTACATGGACGCGGTCGCCTGCGACTACCTGATGGTGGACGACGCCGAGGCCGTCCTTGGCCGCCACAACTGCCTGACGCACCCCATCGGCTGCGGCATCATGTTCCGCATCGAGCATCTGGTGGATATCGGTCTCTACGACGACAGCTTCCTCATGCACGAGGACCGCGACCTGCGCATCCGTTTCCTGAAGAAGTACAGCATTCACCGCGTCGAGCTGCCGCTCTACCGCTACCGTCGCCACGCCGGCAACATGACCATCAATGGTGACGACTGGAAATACTTCGAGGAGCGGCTTTACCAGAAGCATGAGGACGAGGTCCCGGCATGACCGCGCCCCGCTTCGCCGTCAACTGGAGCGGGCGCGGTAGCCAGTATACCGAGGACGAGATCGCCACCGTGGTCGAGGCCATGCGCGCGGCCGATCCGCAGACCCAGGGGCGCTTCCAGGCGGCCTTCGAACGGGATTTCCGCACCCGTTTCCAGGTGCCGCACGCCTTCGCCGTCTCCAGTTGCACCGCAGCCCTCGAACTGGCGGCACTGATCAGCCAAGTCGGCCCCGGCGACGAGGTGATCGTTCCCGCCCACACCTTCGCCGCCAGCGCCATCCCGTTCGCCCGTACCGGGGCGCGGCTGGTCTGGGCCGACATGGACCCGGCCACCCGGCTGGTCACCGCCGAGACCCTTCGTCCGCTGATCACCGACAGGACGCGGGTGCTGGTGGTGGTTCACCTCTATGGCCTGGTCTGCGACATGGACCCGATTCTCGCCCTGGCCGAGGCGCACGGGCTGCTGGTGGTCGAGGACGTGGCGCAAGCCATCGGCGTTGGCTACAAGGGCCGGCCGGCGGGGTCCATGGGGCATTTCGGCTGCTTCTCGTTCCACACCCACAAGAACATCACCACCCTGGGCGAGGGCGGCATGCTGACGGTGCGCGACGACGCCCACGCCGCCCTGGTGCCGGGGCTGCGCCACAACGGCATGCGGTCTTATGATGGCGAGCGGCCCCGCTACTGGCTGCCGGCCATGACCAATGTGGATTTCGACCTTGACGGCGTGTGGCCCTACAACTTCTGCCTGGGCGAGGTGCAATGTGCCCTCGGCTCCAGGATGCTGGAACGGCTCGACCACATCACCGCCACGCGCGCCGCCCGGGCCGAAGCCTTCCAGGCGGCGCTGTCCGACTTTCCCGAGATGGTCTTCCAGAGCCGGCCCGAGGGCTGTGGCCATGCCCATCACCTGATGGCGGTGCGCTATGACGGACGACGCCATCCCGCCACCGGCAATCGCCATCGCGACGAGTTGATGACGCTGCTGGCCGAGGCGTTCGGCATCAAGGTGGTGGTGCAGTATTGCCCGCTCTACCGCTACCCCCTGTTCGCCCGCGGCGGCTTCGGCGCCGCCAGGTGCCCCCATGCCGATGAGTTCTTCGACGCCATGATCAGTTTCCCCTTCCATCAGTGGATGCCCGATACCGAATTCGCCACCATGATCGCCGCGACCACGGCGGCACTGACCCGGCTACGGGGAGAGACGGCATGAGCGGGATCGTCCTCGGCAAGACTCCGCTGGCCCGCGGCGGGTGGCCGTATGTGATCGCCGAGATCGGGGTCAACCACGGCGGTTCCATGGATCTGGCGCGGCGGCTGATCGACCTCGCCCTCGAGGGCGGGGCGGACGCCGCCAAGTTCCAGACCTACAAGGCCGGCATGATCGCCTCGCGCCACAGCCCGGCCTATTGGGACACCACCAAGGAGCCGACGCCGAGCCAGTTCCAGCTGTTCCAGAAATACGACGCCTTCGGCCCGGACGAGTATGCCGCCCTGGCCGAGCACTGCCGCCATGTCGGCATCGATTTTGTCTCCACCCCGTTCGACCTCGCGGCGGTGGAGCTCCTCGATCCCTTGATGCCCTACTTCAAGATCGCCTCGGCCGACCTGACCAATGTGCCCCTGCTGCGCGCCGTCGCCGCCAAGGGCAAGCCGGTGCTGCTGTCCACCGGCGCCGCCACCCTGGCGGAGGTCGACATGGCGGTGGCGACGCTGGAACTTGCCGGCTGCCGCGCCCTGGTGCTGCTGCATTGCGTCCTCAACTATCCCTGCGATTACGCCAACGCCCATCTCAACATGATCGACGGGCTGCACCGCGCCTTCCCCGAGCACCCCATCGGCTATTCCGACCACACCGTGCCCGACGACGCCATGCTGGTGCTGCAGGCGGCCTGGCTGAAAGGCGCCGTGGTGCTGGAGAAGCACTTCACCCACGACAAGACCCTGCCGGGCAACGACCACTATCACGCCATGGATGTCGACGACCTGAAACGCTTCCGCCGCGGGGCGGCCCTGCTGGCGGAGACCCTGGGGGAGCGGCACAAGGCGCCGCTGCCCTCGGAGGCGCCGGCACGGCGCCACGCCCGACGCTCCATCGTCCCCTTGCGCGACATCGCGGCCGGCGAGACCCTGACCGCCGACAGCCTCACCTGCAAGCGCCCCGCCCACGGCATCAGCCCGCTGCACTGGGACGAGGTGCTGGGCCGCACCGCCGCCCGCCCCCTGACCGAGGACGTGCCGCTGCAATGGGCCGACCTGACGTGAGCCATTGATGGCAACGGCCCGCCGCCCGCTGATCCTGGCCTGCGCCACCGATGCGGGCGGGGCGCGGAGCCTGGCCCCGGTCATCGCGGCGGCACGGGGCCGGGCCGAGGTGGTGGTTCTGGCCGGCCCGACGACGCGGCCGCTGTTCGCCGAGCACGGCATCGCGGTGACGGCCGAGGCGCCTCAGCCGTTGGACGAGGCGGTCGAGGCCCTGCTGGAACGCCTGCGCCCCGATGCCGTGCTGTGCGGGCGCACCTTCGCCGTTTCGGCCGATCGGCTGCTGCTGCGGGCCGCCCGCGCGCGGGGCGTCTGGAGCGTGCTGGTCCAGGACGAGTGGTACAATTACCGCTATTCCCTGCTGGATGCCGCCGGCGCCATGACCTGCCTGCCCCACCGACTGTGCTGCCCCGACGCCTTGGCGGTGGCCGAGGCCCTGGCCGAGGGGGTGCCGGCGGACATTCCCGTCGCCACCGGCAGCCCGGCCCTGGCCCGGCTGGTGGACCACCTGGACACGCTCGACCCGCCCCGGCCGGCAATTCTGGACGGCCTGCCGGCGGCTCCCGTCGTCACCTTCCTGTCCGAGACCCATTCCCTCGACGCGGCCCGGGGCGAGCCGTCGGCGCCGCTGTTTGCGGGCTATGACGAGATCGCGGTGCGTCAAGCCCTGGGCCGGGTGGTGCAGCGCATGGGGCGCCCGGTGACCGTCATCGAGAAGCTGCATCCCAGCGACCCCCGCGCCGACTGGGCAAACCCGGCCACCGCCCCGGTCCTCTGGCGAACCAGCCGGGAGGCGCCGCTCTGGCCGCTGCTCTGGCATAGCGATGCGGTGATCGGTATTGTCAGCATGGCGCTGCTGGAGGCGGCACTGATCGGCCGCCCCGTGGCCTCGTTTCAGCCGGACGGTATCCCCGAGCGATGCACCGCCGTTCGACAGGGGCTGGTGCCACGGCTCGCCGACGAGGCCGCCGTGGGGACCTGGCTGGAGGGCGCCTTGGGCGGGCAACGGATGCGGCCCCGCCCCGCCCGGCCACGATTCGCTGCGGCCGATGCCGCATCCGTCGTGCTGGATGTGGTATTGAACGGCGAAGAACGGTCCCGACACGGAGTTGTTACGTGATCCACAAGAATGATTTCGACGGCAACATCCAACTGGGCGGACGCCGATTCTTCGACGAAACCAAACGAACCGAGCTGGCCAAGCATGTCTTCCCCTACGGTTCGTTCTACGACCGGATCGATGGTCATCTGGTGCCGAAGGCCACTTATTTCGAGGCGCTCACCGCCTGCCCCATGTGTGGTGGCGATGACATTGGGGAGCTGTTGACCGGCAACGAGATCACGGTGTTCCGCTGCGGGCGCTGTGGCTTCGGTTTTCAGAACCCCCGTTTCCGGGCTGAGTTTCTCGGCGAACTGTACGCCGGTGAATATCGCATGAACGACGCCTACCGGTCGGACGCCCAGCGCCGCCTCGACGCCGCCAAGTTCGGCTATGGCATTCAGGAGGCGCGGCGCTATCGGCGTGACATCGCCTCGGTCCTGGATGTGGGCGCCGGAACCGGGCAATTCCTCGAAGTCGCCAGGGACCTGGGCATCCCGCGATGCTATGGAATGGAGCCCGGCGCCGCCCTCAGGGACAGTCGGCTGGGCTTCGAGATCTTCAACGAATTCCTTGAGGAGATCCCGCCGCAGCTGTCGGATTTGTCGCTGATTACCCTGTGGGACACCCTGGAACACATCCACGATTTCAACCGGATCATCGCCTCGGCGAAACGGGCCCTGGCGCCGGATGGTTTGGTGCTGATCATGGTTCCCAATCTGAACTCGCTCGCCAGCCGCCTGATCCGCGACAAATCCTGGACATTCGACTTGACCCACCTGAGCTATTTCACGTCGAACTCGCTTGGAATGCTCCTGTCCAAGCACGGCCTTGACGTGGTGCACCGTGAGACGGTGATTTCCGAGATCGACAATTGCCGCAATTACCTTGAGTTCAATGAGCCCTACACGTCCGTCCCCAGTGGCGACGAGGCCTTTGCGTGGCTCACGCCGAGCCATATCCATGGACATATGCTGGGAAGCCGACTCCTGTTCATCGCGCGCAACGGGTGATCCGTCCATGAGCGCCAAGGCGCCCTCACTGGCGGCGACCACCGAGACCCGCCCCCGCAGCGCCTTCGAGGCGCTGCAGATCGCCCGGTTCGGTCCGCGCTATGCGGAGTATCGCCGGGCGCTGGACCGCGCCTCGGCCATGGAGGAGGTCCCGGATTTCCCGCTCTACCTGATGCTGGAGCAGACCTTCAAGTGCAACCTGCGCTGCCCCAGTTGCATCCAGGGCTACAGGAAGGCCACGGCACCGTTCGCGGTGGAGCGGATGACCGATGCCCTCTATGAGCGGATCATCGCCGAGGCCAGGGCCGAAGGGCTCTGCTCCCTGTCCATGCATGTCAACGACGAGCCGCTTCTGGTCGCCAACCTGGCGGAGAGGATCGCCATGGCGCGTGATGCCGGCATCATGGACATCATCATGACCACCAACGGCAACCTCATGACCGCCGAAAAGGCGCGGGCGGTGATCGAGGCCGGCATCACCCACCTGCTGTTCAGCATCGACGCCGCCAGCCCGGAAACCTACGAGAAGGTGCGTCCGGGCGGCCGGTTCGAGAAGGTTCTGGCCGGCATCGATCACGTCAACGCGGTGCGCGGGGCGACCATGATGCCCATCCTGCGGGCCTCGTTCGTCAAGAGCGCGCTCAACGCCCACGAGGAGGAGGCGTTCCATCGGGTGTTCGGCGGCCGGGTCGACTATATCGATGTCCAGACATTCGGCAGCTACAAGGACTTCAACCGCCATCTCCGGCAATCGGGCGGGTCCCGTTGCGAGGAGCCGCCCCCCTTCCTCTGCGAGATGCCCTTCAACCGGATGGTGGTGCGAAGCAACGGCGACGTCCTGCCCTGCTGCAGCTTCTACGGCTACGAGATCGTGGTGGGAAACATCCTGACGCACAGCATCCGCGATATCTGGCGGGGCGAGGCGATGCACCGGCTGCGCCAGGACTTCTTCGAGGGAAAATACGATCACCCCGCCTGTGTCGAGTGCATCAACAGCATGGCGATCGACTAAGTGGCCGGCGACACGATTCCGTTCATCATCATCCCCCTGGGCGAGCCGGGGTCGGTCACCCTGCCGGAGGGCATTGGCGATCGCATCCTGGTGCCGCTCGACCTGGATGCGGCGGAAGCGGCGTCACGCCAGGGGCAAGCCACCGTCATCCCCGCCATCGTCGGTCAACTGGATCGCCACGAAGCGGTGTGGGAGACCACCGTCAAAATTCTGACGGCGGCGATGACCGAAGCCGCCTTGTTTCCCGACTGCCGCAGCCCGGTCAATCCGCTGTTCGTGCCGCTGCATTATCTGGTCACCCTGCTGGGCGGGGTGGCGGTTCGTGTCCACGAACTGGCGGCGATCGAGGCCGAGTTCGCGTCACGCCCCATCGTATTGGTGCAGACGGCACTGCACGTGGTCGGGAACGCCCAGCCCCACACCGACTATTGGCAGGTGGCCCGCGAGGCCATGCCCGAGCGGTTTACTCTGCTGGCGGCGGCGGAGGCACCCCGCCTGGTGCCCAGGACGAAGGGGTCGCTCCGGCGCCTCGCCGCCAACCTGCACGCGACTCTCCGCTATCGGGTGCCGGCGATGCTGTCCCGAAAGCCGCGATTGCTGGTCACCACCAAACAGAAGGCCTTCTGCGACGGCTTGATCGCGGCCAACCGCGATGCCGGCGCCCCCTTTGCCATTCTGCGCCGACCGCCGGCGTGGCGACTGGCCTGCCGGAATCGGAAATGGCAGGAGCGGCTCGAGGCCATTCTGCCCGAACTGGCCGAACGGGTGCGGATGGCGACCAACTGCCCGGTGGCCCCCGCCCCGTTCCGGCGGGCGGTTGATGCCGTCTATCGGCAATGGCGGGGCGAAATCCTCGATGCCGTCGGAGCCGGATGCCGCGGCTTCGCCGACATCTTGCCCGACCCGGCCACCCAATCATCGCCGGGGGTTGCCGTCGAGCCCCTGGACATCCACCCCGCCAATCGGGCACGGCAATACAATCTCTATCTCCGGGGCTACCGGATCGCCATTCAGGAATGGAGCGACGGGGCGGGCAGCGGCGAGAGCGACAGCCGGATCTACGATTATCTCGCAGCCCCCGTGGCCACCCTCCGTCTCTACGACGGACCGGCCGGTGTGACGCAGAACGCCGTGTTCACCGCACGCACTGGTTTGGTCCGGAAGCTGGCCCTGGTCGGCGCCGTTCAGCCATGGACCGCGGCGCGGCGGCACGGCGCGACAAGGGCCCGGCCGCGGATCGTCTTCCTGCCCGGGGCGGCCCACGGCTACCTGCGTTACGGCCCCAACTTCCCCCATCACGATCTTGCCGAATGGCATGGCCACCTGCTGCAGGTCGGGGCGCTGACGCGGATTCCCGGTGTCGATGTTCTATACAAACGCCACCCCAAGGACCGGGTGGAGATGGGAAAGCTGCCCCTGCGGCCGTGGCAGATCGAACAACTGGAACGTCTGGGGGCGACCGTGTCCTCCGCGCCCCTTGCCGAAGTCCTGCCCGAGGCCGACGTTGTGGTCAGTGATCTGTTCGGTTCCGGTTTCATGGATTGCCTGACGGCGGGAGTGCCCTGCGTGTATGTGGACTTCGGCTTCATCCGGCATTTACCGAAATGCGCCGAACTGTTCAGCCGCGGCTGTGTGGTGATCGAGGCCTCCTACCAGGACACGGCGTGGACCGACCGGCTGACGGTCGGCGTGGAGGGGCTTCTCGATGGCACCGTCGTCCGCGATCACCGCCCCATGCTGTCTTACATGCTGGGGGATGGCGACGGCAGTGAGTGTACGATGAATGCCTTTGCCGCCATCCAGGGGCTGGTCAATCGATGAGTACAAAGGATTTCCTGCTTCGAAGCCGCGCCAGCGCCGAAAGCGCCCCGGCCCATATGACCGGCGCCCGGCCGCCGCTGCGGGTCTGCGTCATCCAGCCGCCTGAATTCTAGGTTCAAACCCCGCTACAAACGGGGGGATTACCCCATAATGCTGCCTGGCGCTGCAAATTCTCAGGCAAGTGCAGCGCATTTGCAGCGCAAAATCAACAGGCGACTCCGCCCTGTCCAAGCAGGATCCGCTAACATGCTGATATATCGTGAGAAAATTTGGCGCAACCGACTGGATTCGAACCAGTGACCTCTGCCTTCGGAGGGCAGCGCTCTATCCAGCTGAGCTACGGCTGCGCGGGTCTCGCCAGGGGAAGCCAAGGACGAGAGGCGAGGGTTATAGCGCAGGTGCGCGCACCTGGGAAGGGGGAAGGTGCTGGTTCGAGCAACACCCTCTTGCGGCCTCGGTCGTAGGTTAGAATCCTACCGGATGCGCCGGATGTGCCGGAGTTGTGGCGCCGTGCCGTGCAGACATTTATGGATAATCTTGCCTGTGGCCTAGGTGTGCGGTCCCGGTATGAGATGGTGCGGGTTGATCTTGAAGATTGAAGGTTCTTTTGTCCAGGCATCGCAGATGGCCTGGAAGGGCGTTTTCCATCGTAGCGCCTTCAGATGCTTGGCAAAATTGTAAGCGGTAACGAAGGCCAGAACATGAGCCTTCAGGCTCTCCCGGTCCTCGTAATGGAATGCCTTCACCGTCGCGTCCTTGACAGTCCGGTTCATGCGCTCGGCCTGCCCGTTGGTCCACGGATGGTATGGCTTGGTCAGGCGATGCTCGATGCCGTGTTCGCCGCAGACGCGGTCGAAGATGTGGCTGAAGCATTCTATCGAGCCGGAGCGGTATTTCGGCAGATCGGCAAAGGCCATGCCATTGTCGGTCAGCACCGTGTGGATCTTGTACGGAAAGGCTTGGACGACGCTGCGCAGGAAGGCCGCGCCATTCATTTTCCCAGCCTTGTCGTGAAACTCGACATAGGTGAATTTTGAGACACGGTCGATGGCGAGGAACATGACCAGCCGCCCTTCGGCATGGCGAAACTCGCAGGAATCAATGTGAACGCATCCGATCTTGGTCTCTGCGAAGCGTCCCCGCTTCGATGCCTTCTCTGTGTCGTCCGGTACCAGCACCTGCTCGACGTAGGCGACGAAGGCCGGACCGGTCATCGGTCCGTCGAGCACCATGGGTGCGGTTATTCCAGACAGACGCAAGCCGCCGGTGAAGGTCGTGGTTTTCCAGTGACCATGAGGAATAGGAGCACGGCAGCGTTCGCCCCGTTTTGAACGTCCGCGCATGCGCGCCATCTTGGTGGTGGCGCCGATTTCGTCGATGAACACCAGTCGCTCGGGATCAAGATCGGGCTGCGTCTCGAACCAGTCCCAGCGCCGCTCGGCGACGTCAGGCCGCTCCTGCTCGGCAGCGTGTGCGGTTTTTTTTGAATGTGACCTGGCGCCGGTCGAAGAACCGCCACAGCGAGCCGATGCCGACCGCCACCCCGCGCTCCGCCATCAGCGCCCGCAACTCAGCCAGGGTGATGTCCGGAGTGGTGTCGATCTGTGCCAGCAGGAAATCAGCATGGGCTTCGATCCGGGCCGAGCGACGGTCACCCCCTTGCGGCCTGGCCTTGGCCGCACCGTCTTTACGCCACGCCGTCACCCAGCGGATCGCACTGGATACGCTGACGCCAAACCGCGCCGCAGCTTGTCGCCGTGACGCGCCGTCCTCTACCGCGGCAATAACCCGCTCCCGCAGGTCCTCGGAAAGGCTTTTCACCATGCATGCTGGCCTCCCTTCCCAGCAAACATGATGAATCACAAATCCGGCCCCGAGGGAATCCCCTGCGAACCTATCCGGTCGGAAATTGCTCTAAACCATTGGGAATGCGGGGGAATTGGCCGGAACATGGGTCAAGGGTTGATGACACATGATTTTTGGCACAAAAAAGCCGCCAAGTCATTGACCTAGCGGCGTTTTCTTGGTTGCGGGGGCAGGATTTGAACCTGCGACCTTCAGGTTATGAGGCCCATCTGGA
>CAJANL010000180.1 GCA_903941105.1 uncultured Rhodospirillaceae bacterium | reverse complement strand
GGGGACAAGTCGATCGCCGAATCGACGTCCGGCCGGTGCGTGCCGTCCAAACGGGATGCCAAGATCGCGGGATGGACCGCCAGGCCGGCGGAGTGATCAAGGACGTCACGGACGGAGACGAGCAGGTGGCCGGGAAGCGGGGACAACAGGCGATCCGATGATGTGCTGGTCAGCAGCACGCGCATTCGCGCGGCAGGACGAATCGTAGCCGCGTTGGCGATCTGCTGCCACACGGCGGGGTCATGAAGCCGCCTGCCGAACCAGATGGAGACCCGCTCGGTCCTGCGACCGAGGCGGACATCGCCAATCTCCCACAGCAGGTTGGCCACAAGGGCAACCGGTCCGGATCTCGACGATACGTCGGCCTGAACCATCAGGCGGGCCAGCAGCACAGGGACATCGACCCGAAATCTGACGAGCCGATCGTTGGCCACGGAAACCCATCCGGCAGCGGGGCTGAAATAGCCCAGACCGCCCTTGTCCGGCGACCAGGTCAGTGTGACGGGCACATCATCGTGATCGGCGAAAGATGCCGTCGCCGCTTCCTGATCGTGGGGCTTCAACAATCCGGCCTCGACGAGCGGCGCCGCCGCCTCGCCGAAGTAGTCGGCCAGCACCGCCCCGGAAATGACCGCCTCCGGCGTTTCGACGACGGAGAGCAGCACCTCCAGGGCGGCAGCGGAAAGCGGGACCGAGCGATCAGGCATCGCGCAGGATGCCCCAGCGGCGCAGGTAGCGCTCGCCGATCATCTGCTCGCGCTCGGTCTGGTCCTTCAGATTACAGCCGTGCGGCATGGTGATGGTGAGCGGCAGCGTGCGCCCCCGCCGCGACTCACCGGTGGGGTGGAAGCGGATGGTCAGCTTGGCCTGGGTGACGACCCACCCACCCGCCAGGGGATCGGCGCCGCCGAAACGATCGCGGGCCATGTCCCAGATGGTGCGGTCCGCCTTGCGCAGGCACTCCAGGGTCACCCGCTCACCGACGCTGTCGAGGGGCATCAGCCGGAGCTGCTTGACCTCCACCCCGGCGATCCCGTCGTCCAGATCGGTCGGGAAGTCGAAGGGACGCAGAAGGACAGACAGGTCGTAGCGGCGGAACGGCAGGCGCTCCTGCTGGAACTCGATCCCCAGAAGATCGCGGGCCATGAGGCGCACCATGTCCTCGCGGCTCTCGCGATCATTGGCGACCACCTCGATGACGCCCGTGGCCGGCTCATAGGTCAGCGCAGCTTCGAAGACCGGCCGCTGCGGGCGGCGAATCAGCGCACCGAGTTCGTTGAAAGCCAGGGTGTCGTCCGGCAGGCCCTCGCGATAAACCACCACCTGGACCAGTTCGCAATCCTCACCCTCAAACGTCGGCCGGAAGCGGTCGAAGATATCGACGTGGGCATGGTTGGAAGCGAACCGCTCCCTGATGGCCTGCTGAAAGGCAGCCACGGATCCCGCATCCCGCCGCAACGGCATGTTGGGCGTTCCGATGAACCCGTCCCACATGCGGCTACGACGGCGTTCGTCGGTGAAACGAACCTCCTCGGCCCGCAGGAAACCGGTCGGGTCGTTCAGGAACAGCCACAGCGCCCGGTCATGGGCGTTGCCCAGGACGTCAAGGTTGGCCCGATCCTCGACCACGCTGTAGAGGGCGGTCTGCCCCGCCTCGTCGGTCATCTTGGTGACGCGTTCGGCGTTATTGCGGACCCTGGCCAAGGCCATGTCGTCCATCTCGTCGACAGCCTGCAGCAGAGATTGGACGACTTCGGGCTCCGGCGCCGTCCAGTTGACCGGCGGAGTCAACTCGACGGCCTGGTTGGTGAAAAACGCACGGAGGGACGGCACGGGGGTATTACGGATCAGGCGAATCAGCACCGGCATTGGTGGTCTCCTCTGTCAGATGGGTGACCACCATGCCCCACAGTGAGTAGCACGCGGTCGTTCGGTGTATATCGAACACGCGCGCAATCCGCTTGTCAAGCACCTTCCCGTTCGGCATATATCGAACACGGGTTCCATGCGGATTCCTGGTGCGAGGAGAAAAAATGGCAACGTCATTGGGTGAGAAGATCAGGCGGCATCGTCAGGAGAAGGGGTTCTCCCTCGACAAGCTGGCCGAACTCACCGAGTCCAGCAAGAGCTACATCTGGGAACTGGAGAATCGGGACACACGAAAGCCCTCGGCGGAGAAGCTGACACGAATCGCCCAGGCGTTGGATGTTACCACCGACTACCTGCTGGACGAATCCGCCGCTCCTGATGAGAAAGTGCTGCAGGAAGCATTTTTCCGAAAATTCAGCAAGCTTGACGCAGAGGACCAGAAGAAGATCGAGCAAATGATCGATGTCTGGGGGAAAAAGAAGTGAAGCTGCCGACGACCCCGGAGGGCTGGGCGATCCACCTGACCAAGCTGGTGACGCTGTTCCATGCGGCACACGGCCTGGACCAGTTTCCGATCAAGGTCGCCCCGCTCGCCACCGAATTCTCGCGACAGGTTTTTCCGGATGCTCCGATCACCATGGTTGAAGGGCTTGATCTGTCGTCGAAATTCGACGGCATGCTGACGCCCAGCCCCCATGGCACCGGCGAGTGGGGGATCGTCTACAACAATGCCATCACGTCGAAGGGCCGGATCAATTTCACGCTGGCACACGAGTTGGGCCATTACCTGCTGCACCGCCAGCTATCGCCTGCTGGCCTCCAATGCAGCAGCCGCGCAATGCTCGACTGGCGCTCGGCGGAGGGACGCATTGAGGCCCAGGCCAACACCTTCGCCTCCTTCTTGCTCATGCCGCTGGACGATTTTCGCGCCCAGATTCGTGGCCAGGACATCAGCATGGACCTGATGCGCCATTTGTCCGACCGCTACGAGGTGTCCATCACCGCCGCCATCCTCAAATGGCTCGACATCACCGACAAACGGGCGATGATCGTGATCGGCAAGGACGGCTTCATCGACTGGGCGCGGTCCAGCGACCCGTTGTTGAAGTCCGGCGTCTTCTACCGCGCCCGCCAGGACGTGATCCCCTTGCCGGAGGCGTCACTGGCCGCCCACCCGGAACTCTATTCCGACCCCGACGCCGACGTCGTTCATCCACGCGGCATCTGGCCGGGCGACGAGGAGGTGCGGGAGATGATGATCTTCGGCAGCCGAAATGAGATGACGATCTCGTTGCTGCTCTATCCCAGCGACGCGCCGGCCCGGCGGTGGGGCGACGACCTGGATGAGCCGGAGCCGTGGGATGCCTATGATCAGTTTCAATCCAGACGCGGATCATGAGATCGATGTCCAAGCCAACTTTCCCGACCCGCGGTAGCCTATATTTCTCAATGCCATAAAAGACAAAGATTCTGGAATGACGAAAGAACACGAATTCAAGACATGGCTTGAACAGGGTGGCGCCCAAACGGAGGCGGGGCGCAATTCCCGTGTCTATGCTGTGCGGACCATTGAAAGAAACCTCGCCGCCCTCGGGATGTCGTACCGAGATCTTGACGAAGCGTGGGAGGCTGACAGGTTTGAAACACTGCGCGAACGCCTCCGGACGATGCGGGAGGACGCTCGCGCCGGCGGGCAGGATTACCGGATCCTGATGCCGGACTCCGACACCCCCCACAACAGGCTCTCCAACTGGGGCAGTTGGTTGGGGCAATACGGGCGTTTTCTGGCAGGCGACCCTCCGGGAGCCGCGAAGGACGCTGATCGGATACGGCAATACGTCCTTGAGCACTACATCGAGCCCGCGCGGGAGGAAGGTCGCCACCATGTCGAAGTGCTGGTCCGCGAAGTAAACGAGGCGCTCGGCCTCAAGGAGGCGTGGCCAAATATCAGCCAAGCGCTCGGCGGCCAGATATTTCAGGACATGGCGCAGATCCCTGAACCCGAACGGATCGGAGCCGACCAAAGCTCAGCCACTGTGTTCCGCTTCATGCTTGATGAGCCTCCTCAGTCCGGTGACGGGCGTCCATTTGTCCTTTTCGATGCCGCGGGCGCCCCCTTCCAACCGGTCAGGAATTTCAATCGCACCACCGGCGTCTCGGCCTTTCGAATTAAGCCTCGTGGCGCCGGCAACAAGGCAGATGAAGCGATCGAAACAGAAGACATCGTGGATGTCGCCCGCGCGATGCTCGTCGACGGCCTGGCATCGCGCGTCAAGGCGATCGGGGGCGGCCCAGTGAACTACCTGACCTACGGAGGCGACAAGCTCGTTCGGTATGAGCTCGCGCCTGAAATTGCTCAAGCGATCGGAGTTCCGCCACAAGGTGGCGTCAACGGAACAAGGAGCGCCGACGAGAGTGGCGCGACCGGTGCAGATATCCAGAAGGGATGGTCCCCCATGAACCTCATTCTCTACGGCCCGCCAGGCACCGGGAAGACCTTCACCACCGCTGCCGAGGCTGTGCGGCTGTGCGGAGAACCGGTCCCGCAAGATCGCGCTGAGCTCATGGCAGTCTACCAGAGGCTGATGGCGGCCGGGCGTATAGAATTCGTGACCTTTCACCAATCGATGTCCTACGAGGACTTCGTCGAAGGTCGGCAACCAATGACCGGGTCGGAAGGGGACGAGGGATCGGAGACTGCGGGCTTCCGGCTGGAGACTGTCCATGGGATATTTCGGCGAATCGCAAAGCGCGCTGAGACCAGCCGAGGCCTCTCTCTGGGAAATGGCACTGTCACCTTGGAAGGTCGGCAGGTGTTCAAGATGTCAATCGGCAGGGCGAACGTCGAGGAGGCCGCTCAGTTCTTCGAAGAGGCGATCGAAGGCGGCTACACACTACTGGGTTGGGAGAATATCGACTGGAGCGACGAAAGGTACGCCGAAGCTTCAAATATTTTGGAAACGTGCCAAAACGAAGGGACAATCCACGGTGCGGTTAACGCTCAGTCGGGGCAAGTCCAGCATACGGATGTATTCCGAAACCGTATGAAGATCGGAGACATCATCATCGTCTCCAAGGGCAACGGCCTCTTTCGGGCCATCGGCGAGGTCACGGGTGAGTACGAATACACCCCACGACCGGAAGCTGTTATGTGCCATCGGCGGTCCGTAAAATGGCTGTGGGTTGATGGCGAGGGGGTGCCGGCAAAGGAGATTTACCAGAGCAATTTCATCCAAGCGACGATCTACCGGCTTAAGAAGGATAGCCTCAACATCCCCGCGCTTGAGCGATACATGAACAGCGGGCGATCTGAGGGACCAACGGCACCTCAGCCCTTCGTCCTGATCATCGACGAAATCAATCGGGCGAACATCTCCAAGGTCTTCGGCGAGCTCATCACTCTTCTCGAAGCCGACAAGCGGCTGAACCAGCCCAATGCGCTTAGGGTTCGACTGCCCTATTCCGGCGACGAGTTTGGAGTGCCGTCAAATCTGCACATCCTTGGCACGATGAACACAGCTGACCGCTCGATTGCACTCCTAGACACCGCTCTAAGACGGCGGTTCACCTTCCGCGAGATGATGCCGGACGCTTCAGTCCTCGTAGACGCGGCCGAGAAATGCGGGATCGACCTGCCGCACCTTCTCTCGACCATCAACGAGCGGATCGAATATCTCTATGATCGCGAGCATCAAATCGGGCACGCGTACTTCACCACATGCAGCACCCGAGCTGATGTCGATGACGTCATGCGGCATAAGGTGATCCCGCTTCTGGCAGAGTACTTCTTCGAGGACTGGGCGAGGATCGCGGCTGTGCTGGGTGATCTGGAACCGCATGACGGCCCGATTTCCGGTGGTTTCCTGAAGCGCGGAGTTCTCAAGGCCCCGCCAGGACTGGAAAATGGAGACGCCTCCCCCCGGTTCCGTTGGCAAGTGCGGTCCGAGGCTGAAGGCTTCGACTACGGGGCGCTTGCAGGCGCATGATCCGCCGCACGATCCGCGAATGGGAGCGCATCGGCTACGGCTCTGACGACACCGAGATCCCCGAGTCGCAGGCAGACCGCCTAGCCGCGGTCGCGCGGGCCTCCGTCTTTTCCGGTCGCGGTGGTGAGGGGGTGCTGGAACACGGGCGCAAAGGGCTCCGAGCACATGGCGTCGTCGGTGTCATTGCCACCCCAGGCTGCCAGCTTGAGATCCTCCCGAAGATCGAAGGGGGAGGCGAGGTGGGCGTCACTGACGCCACTTTCCGGAACCGGCTGATCCACATGCTTGCGGTGGTCTACGACCTGCCCGTCGAGGCTGGCGCCATGACGCAGCTCGGTTGGCAGCGGGATACGGTGCTTGAACTCCTTATCCGCCTTTTCTGCGCCAAGCTTGCTGACGCAGTTCGCCAGGGGATGCCACGGCTCTATATCTCGCATGAGGACGACCTCCCTACCTTGCGCGGACGCCTGGATGTGACGCGTCAATTCTCCGCCCTCGCAGTCTCGCCCCAGAAGCTTGCATGCCGTTTCGACGCGCTCTCGCCCGATATTGTGCTCAATCAGGTGATGCGCGCGGCAGTCACCAAACTCTCACGATTGTCCCAAGCGCCCGACAACCAGCGCACGCTGCGCGAATTGAGCTTTGTATATGCTGACGTCACCGAGGTTCCTGCCAACGCAATGCGCTGGGACCAGATTGTTCTCGATCGCACGAATCGGCGCTGGCACGATCTCCTGTCACTGGCCCGATTGTTCCTGTCAGACAGACATCAGCAGACCAGCGCCGGGATGGTCGACGGTCATGCTCTCCTCTTTGAAATGAACGTCTTGTTCGAGCAGTACGTTGCCCGGATTCTTTCCCGTGCGCTTGCCGGCACCGGCATGTGTGTCTCGGCGCAGGGCGGACACCGCGACTGTCTTTACGAGGGCGACACAGGCCGGTTCCGGACGCGCCCGGACCTGATAATCCGACAAGGCGAGCGGATCGTGCTCATCATAGACACGAAGTGGAAGCGCATGACGCCTCGGATCGACGACCCTAAGCAGGGAGTGAGCCAAGCCGATGTATATCAGCTTATGGCCTACGGCCAGCTCTACGACTGTCCGAATGTTATGCTGCTATATCCCCACCATGGCGATCTGCCGCTCGATCCGGTCTGTCGGCGTTACTCGATCGCTGTGCGGGATTCTGACGAGACTTTAATCGTTGCAACGATGGATCTCGCAGGCACTCAGGCCTGCCACAAAATCGCCCTTCAGGAACTGATCAACAAAGTCCTGACGAGCCCGTCTGCGCAGGAATCACCCGGTAGCAATGCAAAGGCTCCATCTTCCTCCCATCAATTTTCTCGTGAGCTTGAAGAACTTCGATTCCTGGTGAGTCCACAGTGAGTCCATGGCGATTGCCCAAACGCAAAAAGCCGCCCCGAGGGGCGGCTAATTGTTTGATATTTCTATCTAATTTGGTTGCGGGGGCAGGATTTGAACCTGCGACCTTCAGGTTATGAGGCGGAAGCGGACGCGTTCGAAGCCGACCTTGCCGCTGCCACCGTACCCTGGGGCTAGCCCTATCCCAAACCGTTCCGGTCCCGGGTGGTGGC
>CAJANL010000179.1 GCA_903941105.1 uncultured Rhodospirillaceae bacterium | reverse complement strand
TTCCGCATGCGGCATTGCGATCCCCCAAGAACGTCTCGCTCAAAGGAATCACAATCCCGGCACCACCGCACGCCACAAACGCGGCCGCGCAGAAATGTGTGCATTCTTTAGCGCCTTCGCGGGGGTGACGAGATGAAGGGCGGCGGGAAGAGTTTTTCCGCACCCTGCTAAAATAGCAGGCTGGCCAGCGCCGCCGCGCCGCATACCATCAGCAGCCCGCCCGAGCCATGGTTGAACAGCCGCATGCGCTCGGGGGTGAAGCGGGCGCGCGCCGCGCTGGCCGCCGCCGACAGCACCAGCCACCACAGACCCGAGCCGGTGAAGATGCCGGCCACCAGTATTGCTGCCTCGGCCGGGTCGCTGGTCCGCACCGCCGGCCCGAAGGCGGCGGCGATGCCGATAATGCCCAGCACGGTGCCCGGGTTGGTGATGGTGACGACGAAGGTCGCGGCGAAGTCGCGCCACAGGCCGGGTCCGCTTCCCGGCACCGCCTCGACGGCGACGGCGGCGGTCCGCCAGGCGTGCAGGCCGAGCCACGTCATGAACAGCCCGCCCGCCGCCCGAATCACTCCGGCATGGTCATCGAGGACGCCGGTCACTGCCCCCAGCCCCAGCACCACCACCGAGCCGAACGCCGCATCGGCCAAGGCGGCACCCAACCCGGCGACGAAGGCGGCGGTGCGCCCGTCGGCCAGGGCGCGGCGGATACACAGAATGCCCACCGGTCCGATGGGCGCGGCCAGGGAAAAGCCGATGGCGATGCCGATGAGAAGGGGAGGCACCCGTTTCCTTTCCGGTATCAAGCGAAAGAATGCACATGTCCTGGCCGGTATAGACGACCCAATGTTGCGCTGCAACTCGGTTGCGGTTAGGCTCCGCCTCCTTCGCACTGCAATAACAGGGAGCGCCCCGTCATGGCCACCACCTCGCGTCCGCGCCGCAGCGTCCTTTATATGCCGGGGTCGAACCCGCGCGCGCTGGAAAAGGCCCGCACGCTGGCCGCCGACGGCCTGATCCTCGACCTGGAGGACGCCGTCGCCCCCGACGCCAAGGAGGACGCCCGCCGCCAGGTGGTCGAGGCGGTCCAGGCCGGCGGCTACGGGCGCCGCGAACTGCTGGTGCGGATCAATTCGCTGGCCTCGCCCTGGGGCCAAGCCGACGTGATCGCCGCCGCCACCTGCGGCGCCGACGCCATCCTGATCCCCAAGGTCGAGAGCGCCGACACGGTGCGGCAGGTGGAAGCCATCATGGCGGCGGCGGACGCCCCCGCCACCATGGCCGTCTGGTGCATGATGGAGACGCCGCGCGGCATCCTGCGGGCCGAGGAGATCGCCGGCGCCAGCCCGCGCCTGGGCGGCTTCGTCATGGGCACCTCGGACCTCGCCAAAGACCTGCACTGCCTGCACACCCGTGACCGCCTGCCCATGGTGACCTCGCTGTCGCTGTGCCTGCTGGCGGCGCGGGCCTATGGGCTGGCCATCGTCGACGGGGTCTATCTCGACCTCAACGACGACGAGGGCTTCGAGTTCGCCTGCCGCCAGGGGCTGGAGTTCGGCTTCGACGGCAAGACCCTGATCCATCCCAAGACCATCGAGGCCGCCAACCGGGCGTTCGCCCCCTCGGAGAAGGAAATCGAGTGGTCGCGCAAGATCATCGCCGCCCACGCCGAGGCCAGCGCCGCCGGCAAGGGCGTGGTGGTGGTGGACGGACGGCTGGTGGAGAACCTGCACGTGGAGAACGCCCGGCGCGTGGTGGCCCTGGCCGAGC
This sequence comes from uncultured Rhodospirillaceae bacterium, assembly GCA_903941105.1. Taxonomy (GTDB): domain Bacteria; phylum Pseudomonadota; class Alphaproteobacteria; order Rhodospirillales; family Magnetospirillaceae; genus CAJANL01. The sequence goes on along the minus strand of CAJANL010000179.1, from coordinate 19,536 downwards.
AGATCGCGGGCTAATTCAAACGTCATTCCCGCGAAGGCGGGAATCCACGCCGGCCCCAAGTCGCGGACGGCACCGTGGCCCCCAGCCTGCGCGGGGGTGACGATCGATGGGAGGTGACATGACCAAGACCAATTCCGGCAACTTCTTCGAGGACTTCCGCCTCGGCCAGGAAATCCGCCACGCCACGCCGCGCACGGTCAGCTCGGGTGACGTCGCGCTCTATACCGCGCTTTACGGTAGCCGCTTCGCCTTCGCCTCGTCGGACGAGTTCGCCCGCCGGCTTGGACTGGGCCGCGCCCCGGTGGACGACCTGCTGGCGTTCCATGTGGTGTTCGGCAAGACGGTGCCCGACATCAGCCTCAACGCGGTGGCCAATCTGGGCTATGCCTCCGGCCGCTTCGGCGCTCCGGTCGAGCCGGGCGACACCCTGACCACGGTCTCCACCGTGATCGGCCTCAAGGAGAACTCCAACAAGCAGACCGGCGTGGTCTATGTCCGCTCCACCGGCACCAACCAGCGTAGCGAGATGGTGGTGGACTATGTCCGCTGGGTGATGGTCAGGAAGCGCGACGTGGCCGCCGTCATCGCCGAGGAGAAGGTGCCCGAGTTGCCCGCCGCCGTGGCCGCCGCCGATCTGGTGGTGCCGGCCGGCTTGACGCTGGCGGGCTATGACACCACGTTGGCCGGCAGCCCGCATCTGTGGGACGACTACGCGGTGGGCGAGAAGATCGACCATGTGGACGGCATGACCATCGAGGAAGCCGAGCACATGATGGCGACGCGGCTGTGGCAGAACACCGCCAAGGTTCACTTCAACCAGCACACCGAGGGCCAGGGCCGCTTCGGCCGCCGCCTGATCTATGGCGGCCACATCATCAGCATTGCGCGGGCGCTGTCGTTCAACGGCCTCGCCAACGCCTTCAAGCTGGTGGCGATCAACGGCGGCCGCCACACCAGCCCGACCTTCGCCGGCGACACCATCTATGCCTGGTCGGAAGTGCTGGAAAAGATCGAGCTGCCCGGCCGCAGTGACCTCGGCGCCCTGCGCCTGCGCCTCGTCGCCCTGAAGAACCAGCCGGCGGCCGGCTTCCCCTTCAAGGACGGCAAGGACTACGATCCCGCGGTGGTGCTGGACTTCGACTACACGGCGCTGATGGCGCGGCGAGGATAGGCGCGGGAATCCCGAATGATCCGTATTCCAGGAATTTCTGGTTCCAGAACGCGTTTCCAGCGCCCATTGCGGGCGCGGCCAAGGGCGCGGATGCGCCCGCCCGGCGAGGGCTGAAGCAATTCCGGCCACAGGTCGGACATTGCTGGACATGGTGTGACATGAAGGACCGCATCCGCAGCAAGGCCCTGGAGTTCGGCTTCGACGCCGTCGGGTTCGCCTCGGCCGCCACCGACCCGGGGTTACGGGAGGCCCTGGCCGCCTATCTCGCCGACGGTCGCCACGGCGGGATGGCGTGGATGGAGGACACCTTCGACCGGCGCGTCTCGCCCACCGGCCTGTGGCCCGAGGTTAAAAGCGTCATCGCCCTGGGCATGAACTACGCCCCTCCCGGCGATGCCCTGGCGACGCTGCGACACCCCGACCGCGGCAATGTCAGCGTCTATGGCCGCCATCGCGATTACCACGACGTGGTCAAGAAGCGCCTCAAGCAGTTGGCGCGCTGGATGGTGGACAGCCTCGGCGGCGAGCTGAAGGTGTTCGTCGATACCGCGCCGGTGATGGAAAAGCCGCTGGCGGTGCAGGCCGGACTGGGCTGGCGCGGCCGTCACACCAATCTGGTGTCGCGCCGGTTCGGCAGCTGGCTGTTCCTGGGCGAGATCTACACCACGCTGGAGCTGCCGGCCGACCGGGCCGAGCCTGATCATTGCGGCAGTTGCCGCGCCTGCGTCGCCGCCTGCCCCACCGGCGCGCTCGACGGCGAAGGCCGCATCGATCCCCGCCGCTGCATCTCGTATCTCACCATCGAGCACAAGGGCGACATCCCCGAGGCGTTGCTGCCGCTGATCGGCAACCGGATCTATGGCTGCGACGACTGCACCGCGGTATGCCCGTGGAACAGGTTCGCCCCACCCAATTCCCAGCCGGACTTCCAGCCGCGCCCCGAACTGACGGCACCGCTGCTGGCCGAGCTGTCGGAACTGGATGATGCCGCCTTCCGCGCCATGTTCACCGGCACGCCCGTCAAGCGCATCGGCCGCGACCGCTTCATCCGCAACGTGCTGATCGCCATCGGCAACAGCGGCCGGCCCGAGCTGGCCCCGGCGGCGGGGCGCCGGCTCGACGATGCCTCGCCGCTGGTGCGGGCCATGGCGGCGTGGGCGGTGGAGCGGCTGATACAAAAGATTCAAATGGTTTAATACTCGTTTACATCACTCTGCCATCATCGCCCCGAACGAAAGTCATAGGGGAATGGGGATGGAAAGTCGCTCGTCGCAGCGGGTCGCGCTGTCGCATCAGGGGGCGATCGAGATCAAGGGGACCCGCGTACCGGTGGATTTCGCCGACATCTCGCGTGGCGGCTGCAAGATGCGGGCGACGCCGCAGGTGGTGGAAATGCTGGCCAAGGTGGTGCCGCTGGATGTCAGCGTGGTGTGCGGTGACATGACCCTGCCGGCCACCATCCTGTGGGCCGCCAACAACCTGCTGGGCAGCAGCTTTCCCAATCAGCTCTCGCTCGGCGAGGTCGCAGCCCTGATGGCCGGCCGCGCCCGCCATCGCAATTGAAGGCCAAAAGGGCGCAGGCAGGGCAGAGGCCGCGGACAGCACGCTGGGCTGTGCCGCCCGCCTGCGCTATAAGGGGAAGGCGCGGCCCCTTGGCGGAACTGGCAGAGGCACGCGACCTATAAGAGACAGCGCCTCGATTTCTACGTTGCAAGTCGTTGAAAACATTGCTCTTGTTTGCATGGAGTGGTTTACACACTTAATGCACATATTCAGTGCCTACCCAAAGCGCGGGGACGTGGAGAAATTGGTAAACTCTGGCGACTTAAAATCGCCCGGCTTCGGCCTTGCGGGTTCAAGTCCCGCCGTCCCCACCAATACACAGTCCTGCAAATTGCGTGCGTTTTTCCTCCGAACATAAGCCAACAACACTTGCGCAGCCGGTCGTGTCCGTTGGGTTGGCCGTAACTGTGGATCGACGCCACCTACGTGGAAAGCCGCGTGCACCGGCGTTTACTGGAATCCGGTCTGGCATTTCCTGTCCGACGGGGACGGGGCGTCCTCTCGCCGGGCGGCGGCGATGGCGACGATGGCGATGGCGGCTCCCTTAGCCGCAAGCGGAACCACTCAGGATGGTCCTGCGATTTCGCAGGGTTTATCCTCGACCAAATGCGATACCCTGAGCCAGATATGGAGGGTGCTTTCCGGAACGCCCGGGGGGGAGTAGACTTTGACAATCTGACTGGGGAGAAGCGTCGATGCTGTTCGATCGCAAGCACAAGACGACGGAACCGCCCACCGGGGCGCCCCCCGACGTCACCCATCACCGTAATCGCCTGGCCGGCATGTGGGCCGCCGAGCTGCTGGGGCTGATCGGTCAGGCCGCCCACGACTACGCCCGCGAACTGGCGCATGCCCACGAGCATACCCCCGACGACGAGCGGGTGGTGACCAAGCTGGCCCAGGACCTGCACGGCAAGGTGACGGCTCAGGAAATCCGCAGCAAACTCGGGCATTTCCTGCACGAGGCACGCCGCCAACTGCTGGACCACAAGGACAAGGGCTGAGGCTTCCCCTCCCCGGCGGGGTCCGCCGGGGAGACGGGCACCGTCGGTCAGCCTTGGAGCTTGCGGTAGGTTTCGGCCAGGCTGGCGTCGGTCTGGGGGTCGACCAGGGACGAAATGGCGGCCAGCAGGCCCATCTCTTCCTTCTGCACGTGGAAGATCTCGCGTTCGATCAACTCGGCGCCGGCATCGCGGAACTCGCGCCACGAGTCCTCGCCGAAGCTGCCGGCGGCGGCTGCTGCCTGCGCCAGATCGGCCACCTGGATGGCCAGCGGCAGGATCGAGCGGTGCTCATGGGTCAGCATGGTGACGATGCCGCTCTCGCCCAGGCTGAGAAACACCGGGAACAGGTGGTTCTCCTCGAAGCCGAAATGCAGCTCGACCTCCTCGCGCATGGTGCGGGCGAAGCGGTCGAGGAACTTGCGGACGCCGTCGTCGATGGCGGGAATGCCGCGCGCGCCAATGAATTCCTCCAATTGCTGCAGGGACTCGATGGTGGCCATGTGGGCCTGGTGCAGCAGGCCGCCGATCTGGGTCTGGGTGAACATTCGAACTGTCCTTGATTATTTGACTGGGGGAGAGGCATAGGCGGCGAGGTGCGCGCGGAAGCGGCGCATCACCTCGATGGCAAAGGCGGTGAAGGCGACGGCTCCGGCCAGCCCCGCCGCCGCTCCCAGGCGGAAGGCCGGGGTCCAGCCGGACAGGATGGCAGCGGAAATCAAGGCCAGTGCCGCCAGATGGCAGGCGAAGTGCACCTTCAACGGCAGGCCGGGGGTCAGCGCCGACAGCAGCGCCGGCTTGCCGGTTCCCGAGGTGTGCATGGACGCGAGGAACGGCACGATGCGCTGCAGGATGCCGGTGACGAAGGTCAGCAGCCAGCCGAACACCAGCAGGAAGCCCCACAGCGTCGCGACCGGCGAGACCGGCGCGCCCAGCGCCAGGGCCAGCCCGGCGGCCAGGCTGACCAGCAGCAGCGCCCAGCCCACCCACACCATGCGGAAGAATGGCTCCAGGCGCTTGCGCATGCGGGACTTCAGCGAGGCCGCCATGCCCTTGAGGTGGACCGCCAGGGCCGCCCCGCCGAAGACCAGCCCCAGCGCCGACAGCCATCCCAGACCGAACAGGGTCCCGCCCGCCCCCAGCACCAGCCCGGTGCCGGCCAGCGCCGAGGACCGGCGGCCGATCGCCTCCGGCACCGCCTGGCCAAGCACGAACATGGGGATCAGCACGGTGGAGAAGCCCAGGGCCAGCATGCCCATGAAGCCGTAGCCGGCCAGCACCGCATGGGCGGCCGCCACTCCGGCGCGGTTGGGCAGGAAGCCGGCGGTGAAGTCGATCACCAGCATCAGCCCCAGCACCGACAGGCCGGCCAGCGAGGCCAGCGCCAGCCAGGAATGCCGGGTCACTCCGACGAGGTCGGCGACGTTGCGCAGATTGGACGCCACCATGACCGCGAACACCGTCAGGCCGGCGATGGCAAGGGTGGCGCCAAGATGCTGCAGCCCCGGCTGGGCCAGCCAGAAGCCCAGCGCCAGCGCGGCGACTCCCGGCACGGTGAGCCAGAACATCACGTGGCACAACCAGACCGGCCCCAGGCGCTTGCGGGTGGCCACCGGCAACAACTGGATGGCGGCACCCATGGCGGTCATGGCCAGCACGCCCAGAGTGACGAGATGCAGCGCCGCCAGCACCAGTCCCTGGCCGCCGAGGAACCCCACGGCCTCGGCCGGATCGGCGGCCAGCAGGGCGGCCCAGGCCAGCAGGTGGAACACCACGGCGGCGGCGAAGAAACGATTGGGTAGCGATGGCGGCAGCAGGCGGTCCTGCGCGCCCATCATGAGCGATCCCGGGAACATCAGGAGATCCGCTCCAGCCACAGCCGGATGTTGGCGGCCTCCTCGGTGACGCGGGCGATGCACCAGCCGCGCTCCGCCAGCTCGGGAGCCAGCAGATGCGGGTGGCGGTCGTGGTGAACCACCACGGTCTCGCCCGGCCCCAGGCCCTCCACCAGCCGCAGGATCGCCACCAGCGGCTGCGGCGGCGCCAGTTTGCGCACATCGATGTGCAGGCCGTCATCCTCGCGCCAGGTCAGGGCGCCCTCGGGGCCGATATCGACTTCGGCCTCGCGCTCCCAGTCGGCACCGCCATCGAGGTGGAAGAATACCCGCCAATGCCCCTCGGCGAGCTTGCGGCCATAGGAGGAGAAGCCCCGTCCGGCGAGAACGCGGCGCAGCGGCGAGGGGTTGAAGGGCGCGTCCACCACCAGGACACCCCCCATCTCCACCGTGCCGGAGCGCTCCAGGATGGCCATCAGGGGATCCTCGCCCCCGGCAAGCAGGGGCCGGACGTCGAATGCCGGCTGGTCGAGCGCCTGGGCCAGCCAATCGGGCGGACCGCCGCTCACCTTCTCCCCATCCCCACCCATGCCCGACACCTCACGTTCCAACGCCGCCAGGGTGCCGACCGGCACGGGATGCTTCCTTGACGTTGATCACGTAGGAAACCGGGAAAAATCTCAGTCCCCGCCGCCTTCGAGGCAAAGGCGCCGCAGCGCCTCGACATCGGTGAGCACAATGTCGCGGCCATGGGTCTCGACTCCCACCGCCTTCAGCCGGTTGAGGGCGCGCGACAGGCTCTCGGGCGCGATGCCGATGCGGCTGGCCAGTGCGGCCTTGCTGAGCGGCAGGCGTACCCGCTCCTGGCCTTCCGCCTTGGCCGACAGGGCCAGCAGGAAGGTGGCCAGGCGTTGGCCGGGAGACTTGCTCTTCAGTTCGCTGATCTCATGCATCAGCCGCCCCTGCCATTGCGACAGGCCGGCCAGCAGCCGGAAGGCCAGGGTGCGGTTCTCGGCCAGCCGGCGGAGGAAGGGGGGAGCCGGAATATGCGCCATGCGGGCGCCGGCCATCACCTCGCAGTTCAGCGGGAACTTGCCCGACGAGAAGATGGCGGCCTCGGCGAAGGTGCAGACCGGGTCGAACACCTCGATGATGGAGTGGTCGCCGGTTTCGGTCAGGGCGAACAGGTTGACGCGGCCTTCCAGCACCACAAAGAATCGGTCGGCGGCATCGCCCTGACTGAACAGCAGCTCGGCCTCGGGATAGGTGGCGACATGGGCGCCGTCGAGCAGCAGCAGCAGGTCGGCACGGTCGAGATCGGCGAACAGTGGCGCCCGGGCGGCAAGATCGAGGTCGGCGGCGGTCAGCGTCATCCCAGGTCGTCCTCGACGCAGAAGTCGCGCAGCCGGCCAACATCGGCCACCACCACCAGATTGTCCGGCCGCGAGTCGACCCCCACCTTGGCCAGCTTGCCCAGGGCGCGCGACAGGCTTTCCGGCTTCATGCCCAGCTCGTCGGCCACCAGCTTCTTGTCGTAGGGAAAGCGCACCTCGGCGCGGCCGCTCGGCGCCTCCACCAGGGTGAGCAGGAAGCTGCCCAGGCGCTGGGCGGTGGTCTTCAGCTTCAATTCGGCGATCTGGCGGATCAGCATGCGCAGGCGGAACGACATGGTGGACAGCATGTGCAGCAGGATGTCGAGGCGCTCATCAAGGCGGCGAAGGAAGGTGGCGGCGGGAATGGCCAGCACGGTGGCTCCCGACAGCACCCGCGCGGCGGTGAGATGACCACCGCCGGCGAACATGGCCGCGTCCCCCAGCACGGCGGACTTGCGCGCCACCTCGACCACGCTGCGCCGGCCGTCGCAATCCACCGACAGTTCGACATGGCCGTCCAGCACGACGTAGAAGTCGCCGGCCTCGCAGCCGGCCTCGAACAGCAGGTGTTCGTGGGGCAGCACCCGCACCTCGGCACCGGCGAGCAGCTCGCGCATGTCGCGATCGGCCAGGCCGGTGAACAGCGGCGTGAACTGGAGCTGCAGCAATACCGCCTTGTCGAGCTCCGCCGTCATCCGCCCTTCCCGGCCCGATCATCCCGGCCGAACGGTACGACGAAAGTCCCGGCCGATGCCAGCCCCTACTTCATGCCGGTGCCGCTCCATGACCAATTGGGCACCGTCATCACCGGCATGGCGGGTTGGGCGATGGGGGGGAACCCCGAGGGCAGCGGTGCCGCGGCCGAAGGTGGGGCCGCCGGGGGTGGCGCCGGGGGCGGCGATGGCGGCGGCGCCGAGGAAATGTTCTCGCCGTTGATGACGATATTGCCCTGCAGCGGCGGCGGCCTGCGCTCGGACGAGGCGGGAAGCCTCACTCCAGCGGCAATGCGGCCGTCATCGGTGTCGTGATTTGGTACCGGCGGCGCGCCGTCGGGGACGACCTCCGCGTTGGCCTTGGGGTCCTCCAGCGCCGCCAGCGGATCGTCGCCCCCCATGCGCATGACGCAACTGGTGAAGGCGGCGGTGCCCGGGCGGAACCCGGCGCTGTGACAGATTTCGCCGGTGGAGCGGCCCTCGGCCAGGGCGGGTGCGGCAGCCAGGATGGCGGCGGCGAGCAGCAGGGGGGTGCGCATGGGAGGCCTCCACCGGAACGTCCGGACAGCCACGATTATGCGCCGCCGTCTCCTTCGCGGCGGCGGGGCAAACGGCGATGTCCATGGGGATGAGGTCAATCCCAGCGGGCGGCGAGGTGGTCGTCGCTGTCCTTGGACTCCACCCAGGCGTCACCGGTGGTGGTGTGCTCCACTTTCCAGAACGGCGCCTTGGTCTTCAGCCAGTCCATCAGGAAGTTGCAGGACTGGAAGGCGGCCTCGCGGTGGGCGCTGGCGGTGGCGACCAGCACGATGCGCTCGCCCGCCTCCAGCCGGCCGTAGCGGTGGATGATCAGGGCGTCCTCCAGCGGCCAGCGCCGGCGGGCCTCTGCCTCGATGGCCTCCAACTGGCGCTCGGTCATGCCGGGGTAGTGCTCCAGGGTCATGGCGCCCACCGACTGCCCCGAACCGGCGGTATCGCGCACCAGCCCGACGAAGGTGCAGACGCCGCCGACACGGCCGTTGCCCTTGGAGAAGGCATCGACCTCGGCGCCGGTGTCGAAGTCCTCGTGCTGGACCCGCACCACCATGTCAGCCTCCCGTCACCGGCGGGAAGAAGGCGACCTCGTCGCCCGGCTTCAGCGGGTGGTCGAAGCCGACATAGTCCTGGTTGACCGCCACCCGCACCACCTTGAGGTTGGCGAAGGCCTCGGCATGGCCGGGCGAGCGCCGGGACAGGGCGTCGATCAGGCCGGCGACGTCGCCGATACCCGCCGCGTCGAAGGTTTCCTCGCCGACGCCGGTCTTGGCGCGCAGCCAGGCGAAATAGAGCACCTTCATCGCAGCATCTCCGCGAAGGGCAGGAAGTCTACCATGTCCCCCGGCGCGATATCGCCACGGCCCTCGGCGATCTCCACCAGCCCGTCGGCCCACACCATGGAGGACAAAACGCCGGAGCCGTCGCTGGGATATTTCTCGGCCACCAGCCGGCCCGGGGCGGTGGACAGGCGGACGCGGGGATATTCGCGGCGGCCGGGCCTGTGGCGGCAGGCGAAGGCGGCCTCGACCGGAAAGCGCGTCACGCCGGGATCGGCGGCGCCCATCAGCCGCAGCGCCACCGGCCGGGCCAGCAGCATGAAGGTCACCATCACCGCCACCGGGTTGCCGGGCAGGCCGATGAAGGGGGTGCCGGCGACCTCGCCCAGCGCCACCGGCTTGCCCGGCTTGATGGCCAGGCGCCAGAAGTGCAGCGAGCCACAGGCCTCGACGGCGGCCTTGACGTGGTCTTCCTCGCCCTCGGACACCCCGCCCGAGGTGATCAGCAGGTCGTGCGAGCCGGCGGCGGCGACCATGGCGTCACGGATGGCCTCGACGCGGTCGGGCAGGATGCCGAGGTCGGTGACCTCCGCCCCCAGGGCCCGCAGCAGCCCGGCGGTGGTGAAGCGGTTGCTGTCATGGATGCAGCCGGGCGGCAAAATGGTGCCGGGATCGCGGATCTCGTCGCCGGTGGAAAACACCGCCGCCTTCAGCGGCCGGCGCACCGCCAGCGCGGTGAGGCCCATGGCGGCGGCAACGCCCAGTTCCTGCGGCCGCAGGCGCGTTCCCGCCGACAGCACCGCCGCGCCGGCGGCGATGTCCTCGCCGGCCTGGCGGACATGGTCGCCGCGCCGCGCGGTGGCGGGCAGCTCGACCCAGCCATCGCCGGGGGTGCAGACCTCCTGCATGGCGACGGTGTCGGCCCCGGCCGGCATGGCGGCACCAGTGAAGATGCGCACCGCCGCGCCGTGCGGCAGCGGTCCGCCGAGGGGGTGGCCTGCCGCCACCCGCCCCGCCACCGGCAGGCGCGGTGGGCCGTTCTCGGGCAGATCGGTGAGGCGGAAGGCCCAACCGTCCATGGCGGCATTCCGGTGCGGCGGCACATCGAGCGGCGAAACCACGTCCTCGGCCAGGATGCGGAACAGCGCCGCCGCCAGCGGCACCGTCTCCACCGCCGTCACCGGGGCAAGGCGGCCGTCCAGCAGCGCCAGCGCCTCCTCGACGGTCATCAGGCGCGGCGCGGCGGTGAAGCGGCTCACAGCCCGCTCTCCCGCAGCACCAAGGCCCCGAGGCCCTCGATGTCGTCGAGGTCGTAGAGCGGCAGCGAACAGCCGGCGGGCGCATCCCCCGCCACTGCCACCACCAGGGGGTCGCTGGGGAACAGCGGCTCCTTGACCACCGCCGCGCGCCACACCTCCAGCCGCTTGTGCGGCCAGGCGCGGAAGCCTTCCACCAGCAGCAGGTCCACCGGGGTCATACGGGCGATCAGCTCGTCCATGGTGAAGGGCGACTGGTCGCGGTATTCGTGCATCAAGGCCCAGCGCCGCGCCGAGGCCACCATCACCTCGGAGGCACCGGCGGCACGGTGCTCGTAGGAGTCCTTGCCGGGACGGTCGACGTCGAACTTCTCGTTGGCCTGCTTGATGGTGGAGATGCTCAGGCCGCGCGCCCGCAGCCATGGGATCAGCCTGATCAGCAGGGTGGTCTTGCCCGCGCCCGATCGTCCGGCGACGCCGAAAACGCGCATGCCCTCAGCCCACGTGACGCGGCGAGGCACCGGTCTTCTCCGGGACCTCGGAGTGGGCGCGGATGTGGCGGATGCCGGACTGCAGGTAATCCCAGCCGGTGATCAGGGTCAGGACGGCGGCGAGCCACAGGCCGACCTCGCCCAGATCGCGGGTGGGCAGCCAGGCCGGGCCGGCATCGCCCACCAGCAGCACCGGGATGGCGGTGAGCTGGATGCCGGTCTTCCACTTGGCCAGCCGGCTGACCGGCATGCCGACCCGCACCTCGGCCAGGAACTCGCGCAGGCCGGAAACCAGGATCTCGCGCAGCACGATGATCAGGGCGGGCAGGTAGGAAATCTCGCTGACCCGGTCATAGGCGGCCAGCATGAACAGCGCCGAGGCCACCAGCAGCTTGTCGGCGATGGGGTCGAGGAAGCGCCCCAGCACCGACACCTGATTGCGGCTGCGCGCCAACCAGCCATCGAACCAGTCGGTGATGGCGGCGGCGACGAACAGGCCGCACGCCACCCAACGCGCCGTATCACCGCCGACATAGAAGGTGGTGATCACCAGGGGGATCACCATGATGCGCGACAACGTCAGCAAATTGGGCAGGCTGGTGACCATCATTGAATTCCGAGCGGCGGAAACGGCGATATTAGCCGCCGGGATGGAAGTGGTCATAGATTTTTTTGGCCATGGTGCGGTTAATCCCGTCGACCGCTTCCAGATCGGCCAGCCCGGCCTCGGAAACCGCCCGCGCCGAGCCGAAATGATGCAGCAGTGCCTTCTTGCGCCGCGCCCCCACGCCGGACACCTCGTCGAGCAGCGAGACGGTGAGTCCCATGGAGCGGCGGGTGCGGTGGCTGCCGATGGCGAAGCGGTGGGCCTCGTCCCGCAGGCGTTGCAGGAAATAGAGCACCGGGTCGCGCGGCTCCAGCGAGAACGGCTCGCGGTCGGGGGTGAAGAAGCGCTCGCGGCCGGCGTCGCGGTCGGGACCCTTGGCGATGGCGGCCAACGCCACCTCCTCGACCCCCAACTCGGCGAACACCTCGCAGGCCACCTTGAGCTGACCGAGGCCGCCGTCGATCAGCACCAGATCGGGCCACTGGCCGCGATCGCGGTCGGGGTCTTCCTTCTGGGCGCGGCGGAAGCGGCGGGTCAGCACCTCGTGCATCATGGCGTAGTCGTCGCCCGGCGCCAGATCGCTGCCCTTGATGTTGAACTTGCGGTAGGCCGGCTTCATCAGCCCCTCCGGCCCGGCCACGATCATCACCCCCAAGGCGTCGCTGCCCTGGATATGGCTGTTGTCATAGACCTCGACCCGTTCCGGCGCGCCGTCGAGGCCAAACAGCTCGCCCACCCCCTCCAGCAATTGGCGCTGCGCCCCGCTCTCGGCCAGGCGACGGCCCAGTGCTTCGCGGGCGTTGTCGAACGCGTGTTCCACCAGGCGCTTACGGTCGCCGCGCTTGGGGACCGACAGGGTGACCTTGCGACCGGCCTTTTCGCTCAACGCCTTTTCGACGATGTCGCGCTCGGCCGGCTCCTGGCTGAGGAGAATTTCGCGCGGCGGCGTCTTGTCGGCATAGAACTGGCCGAGGAAAGCGGCCATGACATCGGCAGCCTCCTCGTCCTGGGCGTGGACCGGGAAATAGGCGCGGTTGCCGTAGTTGCAGCCGGCGCGGAAGAAGAACACCTGGACGCAGGCGCTGCCGCCGGCCTGATGCAGCGCCACCACGTCCGCCTCGGCTACGTCCTGCGGGTTGATGTCCTGGTGGGCCTGGATGCGCGCCAGGGCCCGGATGCGGTCGCGGTAGCCGGCGGCCTCCTCGTAGTCCATGGCCAGGCTGGCCGCCTCCATGCGGGCGGCCAGGTCGCGCTGGATGCGCTGGCTGTGGCCGGAGAGGAAGGCACGCGCCTCCTCCACCAGCCCGAGATACTCGTCATGGGGGACGCGCTGGACGCAGGGCGCGCTGCACCGCTTGATCTGATACAGCAGGCAGGGCCGGGTGCGGCTGGCGAACACCGAGTCCGAACACGAGCGTAGCAGGAAGGCGCGTTGCAGCGCCGAGAGAGTCTGGTTGACCGCCCCGGCCGAGGCGAAGGGGCCGAAATACTCGCCCTTGCGCGAGCGGGCGCCGCGATGCTTGAGGATCTGCGGCCAGTCATGGTCGCCGGTGACCAGGATGTGGGGAAACGACTTGTCGTCACGCAGCAGGATGTTGTAGCGCGGCCCCAGTGTCTTGATGAGGTTGCTTTCCAGCAGCAGGGCCTCGACCTCGGTATGAGTGGTGACCACCACCATGGAGACGGTCTCGGCCACCATGCGCTGCAGCCTGAGCGGTAGCCGCTCCGGTCTGGTGTAGGCGGCCACCCGCTTCTTCAGGCTCTTGGCCTTGCCGACATAGAGCACGTCGCCCCGGGCGTTGAGCATGCGGTAAACCCCGGGCGCCCCCGACAGGGTCAGCAACTGCGCCTGAATCACCGCGGCACCGCTCGCCAGGCGGCCGGGCGTCTCGGAGGACACATCCTGGGAGAGGTCGGCAGTCACTTCGGACTACCTCCGAGGTCTACCCTGCGACGAAAGTCGAGAATCCCTCTTGCAATGCGGGATATCCACGAACTCTGTGGATAAGTGTGTTGGCAACTTTGGGGGAGATGGCCTTCTCCCCAGGGAGTCTGGGGAATCCGCATCTTTGCCCAAAATCTAGGCACCAAGGCTGAATTGAGCAATTTCAATATGTTAACCTGTGTCAAGGGTAAACAGGCTGTAATATGGGCTCATTCACGTGGAAGCGCCATGAAACCAAGGAGACTGGTAGCACCTGTGCAAAACTCCGGAGCGGGGAAGAAAACCTATGGATTCCATGGCCGTCCAACCGTCTTATGACCCTTATCCGAAGGGATGAGGGTCCTTACTCCTCGGCCGCCGTTTCACATCCCAGGTGCTGCCCCCCATCGAGCGCGATCATCTGTCCGGTGAAGGACGGGCTGGCGAGGATGAAACGGACCGCCGCAGCAATCTCGGCCGGCGACGTCGGGCGGCCGAGCGGCGTGGCGGCGGCCTGGGCGGCGAATTGCGGGGCGCTCTGGCGCCGGCTGGGCAGTGCCGGCCCCGGCCCGATGCCGGCGACGCGAATACGGGGCGCCAGGGCCAATGCCAGATTTTGGGTCAGGCTCCACAGACCCGCCTTGCTGAGGCTGTAAGTGGTGAAGTCGGCGGTCGACGTCCAGACACGCTGATCGAGCAGATTGACCACGACGCCCTCGGCCGCCTCCGGCAACTGACGGGCGAAGGCCTGGGTCAGCACGAAGGGGGCGCGCAGGTTGGCCTCCATGTGCCGATCCCAACCCTCCCGCGTGGCGGTCAGGGCCTCGTCGCGCTCGAAGGTCGAGGCGTTGTTGACCAGCAGGCCGAGCGGACCCAGCGCCTCGACCGCACGCGGCACCAGCGCCTCGACCTGATCCTCGCGGCAGAGGTCGGCCGCCAGCGCCACCGCCCGGCCACCCCGGGCGACGATCTCGGCCACCACCGCCGCCGCCTCGTCGCCCGAGTTCCCATAGTGCACCGCCACCGCGAATCCCGCCTCGGCCAGGTCAAGCGCGATGGCGCGGCCGATGCGGCGGGCGGCGCCGGTGACCAGGGCGGCACGGGGAAGTGATGCGGTGATCGACATGGCCGCGAGAATGGCAAGCGGGGCGGCGCAAGGCAAGGGCGATGCCCATATGGCATCCATGGAGTCCACCCAGGGACTGCTGTTCACCATTCTCACCCTGCTGGCCGCCGCCGTGTTGGCGGTGCCGCTGTTCCATCGCCTGGGCATCGGCCCGGTGCTGGGCTATCTGGTGGCCGGCGTGGTGGTCGGGCCGCATGCGCTGCGCATTATTTCCGAGATCGAGGATGTCCGCAAATTGGGCGACTTCGGGGTGGTGTTCCTGCTGTTCGCCATCGGCCTCGAACTGAAGCTGTCCCGTCTGGCGGTGCTGCGCCGCCTGTTGTTCGGGCTGGGCAGCGCCCAGGTGATGGTCACCGCCCTGGTCCTGGCGGCCATCGGCTGGGCCGGCGGATTGCCGCTTGCCACCGCGGTGGTGGTGGGGGCCTCACTGGCCTTCAGCTCGACGGCGGCGGTGCTGCAAATGCTGATGGAGCGCGGCGAGTTGGCGGGCCGCGCTGGCCGCGCCGCCTTCGCCGTGCTGCTGATGCAGGATCTCGCGGTGGCGCCGCTGCTGGTGCTGCTGACGGTGCTGTCGGACGCGGGCGAATCGCCGCCCAATGCCTTGGCCCTGGCCGCCTTGCGGGCGGCGGTGGCCGGCGGCCTGATCATCGCGGCCGGCCGCTTCCTGGTGCGGCCGTTCCTACGCCTGGTGGCCTCCGCCCATTCACCCGAGGCCTTCACCGGGGCGGCGGTGCTGGTGGCGCTGGGCACCGGCTGGGTGACCGAGGCGGCGGGACTGTCCATGGCCCTGGGCGCCTTCCTCGCCGGGCTGCTGCTGGCCGAAACCGAGTTCCGCCATCAGGTGGAGGCCGATATCCAACCGTTCCGCGGCTTCCTCCTCGGCCTGTTCTTCATGACGGTGGGTATGTCGCTCGACCTGCCGCTGCTGGCGGCGCATTGGCGACAGGTCCTGCTGCTGGTGGTGGTGTTGATGGCGGTCAAGGCGTCGCTGCTGGCGGGGCTGGCCCGTGCCTTCCGCCTCGAAGCCGATGTGGCGGCACAGATGGCGCTGCTGCTGGCCCAAGGCGGCGAATTCGCCTTCGTGGTGTTTGGCCAGGCGACGCGGGGCGGCCTGCTGGAGCATGAGACCGCCCGCCTGCTGACCCTGGTGGTCACCGCCTCGATGATGCTCACTCCGGGCCTGGCGGTGCTGGCTTCCGCCGTCGGCCATCGGCTCTATAAGCCGCAGGGCGATCTCGGGCACATGGACAACCTGCCCAAACTGTCGGGCCACGTCATCCTTGCCGGCTACGGCCGCGTCGGCCAGACGGTGGGGCGGCTGTTGACCGAGGGCGGCCTTCCCGTGGTGGCGCTCGACATGCATGCCGACCGGGTGGTGGCGGCGCGCGCCCAGGGGCTGCCGGTCTATTTCGCCGACGCCAGCAAGGCCGAGGTGTACCGCGCCGCCGGAGCCGAGCGGGCGGTGGCGGTGGTCCTGACCATGGACCGCCCCGGCGTCGCCGAGCGCGCCATGACGATGCTGCGCCGCAGCTTCCCCGACCTGCCGGTCTACGCCCGCGCCCGTGATCACGCGCATGGCGGCGCCCTGAAGCGGGCCGGGGCGACCATGGCGGTGCCGGAGACGGTGGAGGCCAGCCTACAGCTAGGGGCGACGGTGCTGCGCTCGATCGGCACGACAAGCGATGTGCTGGACGAGCTGCTGGCGGCGGCGCGGCACAACGACTATGCCGGCCTGGGCGCCTTGTTCGATGCCGACCGCCCTACTCGGTCACCGACACAGGAACCGCAGCCGGAGCGGTCGGGCGGCGGGGAATGATCTTGACCACCGGCTTGCTCAGTTCTCGCTGGACGGGCACGGCATCCAGCCGCAGCAGCACCTCGCCGGCATGACCGGGACGCAGCGCGGGATCGGGATCGGTGCAGCGCCTGACCAGTTCGGCCAGTTCCGCCGGCATGTCGGCGCCCATGTCCACCGCTCCCCGGCTGGTGTCGGGCAACCGGCCGGTGGTCAGGCGGTAGGCCAGCACCCCCAGCGAGAATACATCTGCCCGCGCGGTGACCGAGGTAGCGTTCTCGCGCTGCTCGGGGGCGGCGTAGTCGGGGCTCCCCATCCAGTGGTCGGGCATGGGCAGATTGCGGTCGGGCAGCTTGACCATGCTGAAGTCGCACAGCTTGACCGAGCCGGAGTCGCGGGCGTTGAGCAGGATGTTCGACGGCTTGACCGCCCGGTGCACCATGCCGCGCCGATGCATGGCCGACAGCGCCGAGGACAGTTGTCGCAACAACCCGACGGCGCGGGCCAGCGACACCTTGCGCGGACGATCGCGCTCGTCGGCGGCGGCGGCCGGGTCGACGTAGTCCTTACCGATCTCCCAGGCGAAGTGCGCCGCCATGTAGGGCATGACGAAATAGGGGCGGCCGTCCTCCAGTTGCTCCAGCGTCTTGACCGCGATGATGTGGTGGTGGTCAAAGCCGGCCAGCAGGCGCGCCTCGGCCAGGAAGCGGTTGAGCAGCAGCGCCGGGCTCAGGGGGCCGTTGTCCTGGCGGGGATGAAACAGCTTCACCGCCACCGGCACCTGCAGGTCTGGGTCGTGGCACAGCAGCAGCCTGGCATAGCCGCTGGTTACCACAGCCTTGTGGATGACGTATTTCCCGATGCGTTCCATGGATGTCACCCGCGCCTCTACCCCTTGGTCACTCTATCACCTGAGCCCGCCCCTGCACACCCTGTCGTCAGTCGTCTTGCCAGCACCATGGCCGGGGGGCGCAGCTCGGGCCGCGGCGCCATGGCATCGCGGACGACGTCGTCGAACGCTCCCGGCAGTCCGGGCACCACTGCGGACGGCGGCGGGAAGGCCCCCAGCGGCAGCTCGCCGGTCAGCAGGCGGTAGGCCAGAACCCCCACGGCATAGATGTCGGCACGATCGTTCACCCGCGAGGCGTCGCGGCGCTGTTCGGGGGCGATATAGTCGGGGGTGCCGATCCACTTTCCCGCCCCCGAGCTTGAATCGCCGCTCGGCAGCTTGGCAAAGCCGAAGTCGCACAGCTTGATGTCGCCGTCCTCGCGGGCGGTGAGCAGCAGGTTGGTGGGCTTGATGTCGCGGTGGACGAACCCCTGGGCGTGCATGGCCCCCAGGGCCTGGCAGAGCTGCGTCAGCACCCGGCGGGCGCGCTCGGGCGCCAGCCTGCGCGGCCGCTCCCCCTCGGGCAGGGCGGCGCATTCCTCGGGCGTCACGGTGTCGCGGCCGATCTCGCGCCGCAGATTGGCGACGCAATAGGGCATCGCCATCCATGGCCGTCCGTTGTCGAGATGACCGAAGGCGTTGACCCGGATAATGTGGGGATGGTCGAGGCGAGCCAGCACCCGGGCCTCGCGCAGAAAACGCCGCCGCCACTCGGCCTCGGGATAGGGCAGCCGGGACAGCAGCTCCGGCTCGACCCGATAGACCTTGAGCGCCACAGTGATGTCCAGCGCCGTATCCACCGCACGGAATACCTGTGCGAAGTTGCTGGTCACCACCAGGGCGTCAACGCGGTAGGGCGGAATGGACGGGAAACCGGACATGACGCTTCCGTTGAAAAGAAAGGAGCCTGCCCGGTAAGGGGCAGGCTCCGCAAGCTTACCGACCGGCTCGTCCTACCATTTGATTTGCTCGACGTTCTGGAACGTGATGGTGTCGTCGCTGCCGTCGGCATGGTGCACCGTGATGGTGCCGCTGCGGTCCTGGGCCCCCAGGTCGGTGTTGCCGTTGGCGTCGGCCCCGGCGACCCAGTCGCTGTGGTCGTGGGTGGTGGTCGCGCCACCGGCCACCTGCACCGTGATCGAGACGTCCCCGCCCAGCTGGTGCAGGTCGATGGTGTCGGTCCAGTTGTTGCCGGAACCGCCGTTGAGCGTGTCGTGACCCGAGCCGAAGTCGAACAGGAAGGTATCCGAGCCGTCACCACCGTAGAGGGCGTCGTCGCCGGTGCCGCCGGTCAGCGTGTCGGTGCCGGCACCGCCGTACAGGGTGTCGGTGCCGCTGCCGCCGTCGAGCACGTCGTTGCCGGCATTGGCGCTCATGTAGTCGTTGCCGCTGCCACCCAGCAGGGTGTCATTGCCGTCGTTGGTGAAGATGGCATCGTTGCCCGACCCGCCGTCCACCGTCACGGCGCCGTAGGTGGTGCCGTTCGAGTAGTTGAGGTCGACCACGTCGTTGCCGGCCCCGGCATTGAACACCTCGACGCCGTTGACGTCGCCGACCCAGATGGCATCGTCGCCGCTGGTCATCGCCAGGGTGTCCTGGCCGGCACCGCCGATGAAGCTGTCGGTGGTGTCGTTGAGCCCGTTGGAGTCGAAGATCTTATCGGTGCCATCCTGAGCCGCGCCGCCCTGATCCTGGTAGTCGGCATCGCCGCTCCCGTTCACCCGGTCGGCGTTGAAGTTCAGCACGTCGTCGCCCGCGCCGCCGTCCAGGGTATCGGTACCGGCGCCGCCGGAAAGCTGGTCGTTGCCGGAACCGCCATAGATCATGTCGTCGCCGGCATCGCCGGAAAGCACGTCGGCCCCAGCCTCGCCGTAGACAGAGTCGTTACCGTCGCCGCCAGACACCGTGTCGGCGCCATCGCCCGAACCGAGCCCGGCATAAAGATCGGCGTCGAAGGTGACGTGATCGCTGGCCGAAATCCCGTCGCCGGCGGTGGCGGTCACGTCGAAGCCGACGTCATGCACCGAGCCGTTATCGGGGATCTTCAGTTGCAGGTCCTCGGTGCTGTTCAGCGTGTAGACGCCGTTGACGGGGATCAACACGGTGTCACCCTGCATCAGGGTCACGCCAGCGGACAGGCCGGAGAGCGTGTAGGTGACCGAAGCGCCGTCGGACGCCCCGCCCGAGATATCCACATTGGCGTAGAGATAGCCACCGGTGCCCTCGCTGGCGTTATCGCCATGAACCACATCGTTGCCGGCGCCGCCGTTGACGACGTCGTTGCCGCTGCCGCCATACATGGTGTCGTGCGAGCCGGTGGCACCGCCACCCGAACCGCCGCCGGAACCATGGTGATTGTTGCCGCCGCCGGAGCCGCCGCCGGAACCCTGATGGTTGTTGCCGCCGCCGGAGCCGCCGCCGGAACCATGGTGGTTGTTGCCGCCGTTGGAGCCGCCGCCGGAACCATGGTGGTTGTTGC
>CAJANL010000178.1 GCA_903941105.1 uncultured Rhodospirillaceae bacterium | reverse complement strand
TGTCCTCGTCGAGCAGCAGCTCGATCCGCTCCCGCGCCGCCAGCTTCCCCTTGGCATGCTGCGACGCGATCCGCTTCTCTCCACCCCCCAACCGCGCCCGGTTCCGCTTCTCTTCCAGTTGGCGAAGAATGTCATGCATGGCTTGGGGCTCCGACAGGCTGCAACAGGATGGTCATATTCGCTCTCGGCGCGGTGGGGCAATGCCCAATGGCCTAAAGATCCGCGGAAAAGGGCGGGGTTGCAAATGCCTTCGCAACGCGAGACAGTGAATTTGCGAAGGTTGCGAAGGATCGTCCGGTGGGTAAGAAGCTGTTCCTCGGCTATAAGCTACGCCGGTTGCGCGAGCAAAAGAAGCTGTCACAGGCGGCGCTGGCGGCGCTGCTGGAGGTCTCGCCCAGCTACCTCAATCAGATCGAAAACAATCAGCGGCCGCTGACCGTCACCGTGCTGCTGAAGATCGCCCGGGTGTTCGACGTCGAACTGGCCAGCCTGGTGGAGGACGATGAGTCGCGTCTGGTGGCCGACCTCAAGGAGGCGATGCACGACCCGGTGTTCGGCGGTGGCGGCATCCCGCTGTCGGAACTGCGCAACGCCGCCGGGGCTTCGCCGGAATTGGCCAAGCGGGTGCTGTCGCTGTATCAGGCCTACCAGCAGCAGAGCGAGCGGCTGCACACCCTGACCGAGAACCTGTCGTCGGGTGAGGGCGAGGCGGCACGCCAGGGAGTGCACTTTCCCTACGAGGAGGTGCGCGATTTTTTCTACTACTGCAACAATTACTTCGGCCGGCTGGATGAGGCGGCGGAGGAGCTGGTGCGGCGCGAGGGCTTCCGGCTGGGTGAGATGCACAATGATCTGGTGCGCTATCTCAAGGACCGCCACGACGTGCGGGTCCGCATTCCCGACGAGCAGGCCATGCGGCGCTTCGACGCCAGCCACGGCACCCTGGAGCTGTCGGCCCAGTTGTCCATGTCGGGGCGTGCCTTCCATCTCGCCCATCAGGTGGGCCTGCTGGCCTATCACGGCCTGATCGACGACATCGTCGGCGGCGCCAAGTTCGCCTCCGACGACGCCCGCTCCATCTGCCGGGTGGGGTTGGCCAACTATTTTGCCGGCGCCCTGGTGATGCCCTACGGCGCCTTCGCCGAACAGGCCCGCAGCCTGCGCCATGACATCGAGCAGTTGCAGAGCCGCTTCGGCGCCAGCTTCGAGCAGGTCTGCCACCGCCTGTCGACCTTGCAGCGGCCGGGCAGCCGCGGCGTGCCGTTCTACTTCGTCCGCGTCGACCGGGCCGGCAACATCACCAAGCGGCATTCGGCGACGCGGTTCCATTTCACCCGCTTCGGCGGTGCCTGCCCCCTGTGGAACGTTCACGAGGCCTTCGCCCAGCCGGGCAAGATCCTGGTGCAGCTGGCCCGCATGCCGGACGGGATTTCCTATATCTGCCTCGCCCGCACGGTGACCAAGAAGGGCGGCGCCTACTCGCGTCCCGACCGTCACTTCGCGGTGGGCCTGGGCTGCGAGACCGCCTATGCCGGCGAGCTGGTCTATGCCGGTGGCCTCGATCTCGGCCACGAACAGGCGGCGGTGCCCATTGGCGTCAACTGCCGCATCTGCGAGCGCGACGACTGCCGTCAGCGCGCCTTCCCCCCCATCGGCAGCCATATCACGGTCGATGAGAACAACCGCAGCTTCGTGCCCTATCTGTTTGCCTGAGGTCGCTAAGGCGTGATGGTTCCGCCCTCGCCGGGCGGGCGCCTCCGCGCCCTTGTGCCGCTCGCTCAATGCTCGCATGAGCGCCGCGTTTCATATTAAAGGCGCGGCGCCCTAATCTTACTGTGTCATAAGTAGGCGACATGCGATGTTGGGCGCTGACAGCAGGGGCAGCGAGGTAATCGTCGGGCCAACGCTCGGATCAAGCCGCTGCGGAGCGTTGTGATCGAGGTGCCGACGTGACGCTCAGGCCGG
>CAJANL010000177.1 GCA_903941105.1 uncultured Rhodospirillaceae bacterium | reverse complement strand
TGTCCTCGTCGAGCAGCAGCTCGATCCGCTCCCGCGCCGCCAGCTTCCCCTTGGCATGCTGCGACGCGATCCGCTTCTCTCCACCCCCCAACCGCGCCCGGTTCCGCTTCTCTTCCAGTTGGCGAAGAATGTCATGCATGGTCGATTTCTCCCAAGGCACCGCGGTCCGGTCAGGGGGTGCAGATACCACTCATGACAGGGGGGCGGCTACCGAAAAAGGGTAAGCGCCGACAGTCTTTCGGCAGCCTCGATGTCCCGCTGCAGGGCAGCCCGGCGGTCGGCGGCCTCGTAGTCCTCGCCCCACTGTTCGATCTGGTAGGTTTCGTCCAGTTGCGAGGCCTGAAACACCTCGGCCCCGGTCAACCGGCCCTCGCCCAGGGCCAGGGCCAGCACCAGCGAGCCGGTGGCGGCCGTGGCGGCCTGGACCACGGTGAGGCGCCAGACATCATACGAGTCGAGGCGGCGCCGCAGGGCGGCCAGGGCGTCGGCCGGCTGCTCCACCGCCAGAAGCGTGGCGGTGATCTTGAGGGGGGCATCCAGCTCCAGCGACGCCCAGTCGAGCAGCGGTTGCCAGGTGGCGGTCTGGCGCAGCACCAGATCGGCGGGGGAGTCGACGCGGTAGCACAGCAGGTCGGTGGCGGCATAGCCCATCAGCTGGCCGATGATGGCCTCGCGCTCGGGGCCGACGCGGTCGAGCGCGGTGCTGGCCAGTTGGGTCAGCGGCATGGAATGGGGCTGCACCTGCTCGCCCTGCGCCCGCCATTCGGCGGCGACGGCCTCGGCGAGGGGCTGGGTCGGCAACACCAGGGCCTTGGTCGCCGGAGTCTTGACGCCGCGGCCGTCCAGCTGCACCGCGAAGCCACCCTCGACCGCGGCGGTGGTGGCGTCCTTATAGAAGCGCTTGATGGTTCTGTTGAGCATGCCGGAATCCGAAACTGGCGTGAGCGGCCAAGGTATGCCACGGATGGGCCGCCATGAACACGGACAAGCTTCGATGACCCGCCGCACTTTGAGGACCGCCGCCCAACTGGTGACAGCCGGCCTGCTTCCATCCGACCGCGCCGCCGAGGCCGGTCGGGTGGCGGGGCGCTACACGGTGGCGGTGACGGCGGCGGTGGCGGCGCTGATCGACCCCACTGATGCAGCCGATCCCATCGCACGACAATATCTCCCGTCGGCGGCCGAACTGATCGAGGCGCCCGGTGACCGATCCGACCCCATCGGCGACCAGCGCCTCAGCCCGGTCAAGGGCATCGTCCACCGCTATCCCGACCGGGTGCTGCTGAAGCCGCTGCTGGTGTGCCCGGTCTATTGCCGCTTCTGCTTCCGCCGCGAGACGGTGGGCGACGCCGAGGGCACCCTCACGGCCGCCGAGTTGGAGGCCGCCATCGCCTATGTCGCGGCACGGCCCGAATTGCGTGAGGTCATCCTGACCGGCGGCGATCCGCTGATGCTGCCGCCGTCCAGGCTGAGGGCGCTGATCGACCGGTTGACGGCGATTCCCCACATCGAGACCATCCGGATTCATAGCCGAGTGCCGGTGGCCGATCCCGAGCGAGTGACCGATGCGCTGGTCGCCGCGCTCAAGGCGGAAACGGCGGTATGGCTGGCGGTGCACGTCAATCATTCGCGTGAGCTGTCGCCGGCCGCCCGCGCCGCCCTGGCCCGCCTTGCCGGTGCCGGATTGCCGCTGCTGTCGCAGACCGTACTGTTGAAGGGCGTCAACGACGATGCCGCCGTGCTGGAGGAACTGTTTCGCGCCCTGGTGCGCAACCGGGTACGGCCCTATTACCTGCACCACCCCGACCTGGCCCCCGGCACCGCCCATTTCCGCCCCAGCCTGGCCGAGGGCCGCGCCATCGTGAAGGCCCTGCGTGGCCGGCTGTCGGGCATCGCCCAGCCGACCTATGTGCTCGACATCCCGGGCGGCGCCGGCAAGGTGCCGGTGGGGCCGGATTATCGCCACGAGGACGGTACCGTCGAGGACTGGCGGGGGGATCGGCATCCGTATCCCGACTGAACACCCACGCGGTTGCCTTCCGGGGTCCGACCTGATAGGGTCCGCGCCTATTTCCCGATAGCTCTCGCGGACACTCCATGAAAATCAACGCCAACCTTATTCGGCCGGGCAACATCCTGGAACATAACGGCCGCCAGTTCTCGGTGCTGAAGATCCAGCTGATCCAGCCCGGCAAGGGCGGCGCCTTCATTGCGGTCGAGATGCGCGACATCCGCACCGGCACCAAGACCAACGAGCGCTGGCGCACCGCCGACACCGTCGAGAAGCTCAATGTCGAGGAGCGCGAGTGCACCTTCCTGTTCCGCGACGATACCTCGCTGACCTTCATGGACAGCGAAAGCTTCGAGCAGTTCACCCTGTTGAATGACGTGGTCGGCGATTCCGCCGCCTTCCTGCAGGACGGCATGGTGGTCGAGGTCGACTTCGTCGAAGGGTCGCCGGTCTCCGTCGCGCTGCCGGAAAAGGTGGTGATGACCCTGGTCGAGGCCGATCCGGTGGTCAAGGGCCAGACCGCGGCTTCCTCCTACAAGCCGGGCAAGCTGGAGAATGGCCTCAAGATCCTGATCCCGCCCTTCGTCGCCGCCGGCGAGAAGATCGTGGTGGCCACCGCCGATTGTTCCTACGTCGAACGTTTCAAGGGCTAGCGGTGATCGTTCGTTCCGCACTCCTCAACGTCATGATGGGCGCCGCCCGCAAGGCCGCCCGTTCCCTGGTGCGCGACTATGGCGAGGTCGAGCACCTGCAGGTGTCCATGAAGGGTCCCGGCGACTTCGTCTCGTCGGCCGATATCAAGGCCGAGAAGACGCTGCGTCAGGAGCTTTCGAAGGCGCGCCCCGAATTCGGCTTTCTGCTGGAGGAGGGCGGTGAGATCGCCGGTGCCGACAAGAGCACCCGCTGGATCATCGACCCCATCGACGGCACCACCAACTTCCTGCACGGCATCCCCAACTTCGCCATTTCCATCGGGTTGGAGCGTGACGGCGAACTGGTGGCCGGGGTGGTCTATCAGCCGCTCGGCGACGAGATGTTCCACGGCGAGAAGGGGGCCGGCGCCTATCTCAACGAGCGCCGCCTGCGCGTTTCGGCCCGGCGCAAGATGGACGATGCGGTGATCACCACCGGCATCCCGCACAAGGGCCGTGGCGACCATGGCCGCTTTCTCAAGGAATTGGCGGCGGTGATGGACGTCACCGCCGGGGTGCGCCGCTTCGGCTCGGCGGCCCTGGATCTCGCCTATGTGGCGGCGGGACGGTGCGACGGCTATTGGGAGGCCGACCTCAAGCCATGGGATATCGCGGCCGGTATCGTCCTGGTGCGCGAGGCCGGTGGTTACGTCACCGATCTCGACGGCGGTTCCAACATTTTGGAGACCGGCGGACTGGTGGCGGCCAACGATCATCTGCAAAAGCCGTTGACCAAACTGCTCAAGGCGGCGCGGTCCTAGTGCTTGAAATCAAGCAGATGGTTAAGTGACCCGAGCCATTTGTGCACCAAGACATACCGCTCACACCTTTTTGCTACATGCGGCTGTTGTTCGGCGACTCGGCTTCGGCTAGTCTGCTCCCGAAATCTGCGAACGAATCCGGGGGAAGGTTGATGTCCAGGGGGAGCAAGCTGACGGCTCTGGCGCTTGGGGCGCTGGTCTGCACCATCGCCTCGCCGTTGACGGCACAGGTGCTGGTCGGCGGCAACAACGTCCCGGGCGTCGAAGTCAACTGGTCGGTGCTGGACCGTTTGGGGCCGGCGCCAACCTTGCCCGGCATGTTGCTGCCCGAGGTTCGGCCGCCCCAGGCGGCGGCCCATGCTCCCGTGGCAAAGCCCCGTGCGCCTGCGGTGGCTTTCAAGCCCTATAGTCAGGCACCAGTGGTCAAGCAGGCCCCGCGCAAGGCTGCCGTCAAGGCTCCCGGCAAGGTCAAGGTTGCCGGCCCGGTCAGCCCCGAGGTGGTTCAGGCTTCGCGCGTGCCGGTGTCCGTGGCGCCGCCCCGTGTCGAGACCGCGCCGGTCAAGCCGGTTGCTCCCGATGTGCCTGAGATCGTGGCGGCGACGCCCAAGGTCGAGGCCCCCAAGGAAAAGGCCCGGGGCCCGCTGGTGGCGCCCCCCTTGGCTCCCGAGCCGGTCAGGCCGGTGCAACTTGTGCCCGAGCAGCCCAAGCCGGTGCCGCAGGTGGCCAAGGTCGAGCCCCCGGCGGCGCCTCCCGTGGTCGCCCCGGCGCCCCCCGCTCCCGTCCAGGCTCCGGTCAAGGCGGTGGAGTCCGTCGCCCCGCCGCAGCAACAGGCGGCGCTGCCGTCCAGCGCCGGCTTCACGCGCAAGGGCGATACCCTGTCGGTGCTGTTCGTCGGCGAGACCTCGCGCCTGCCCGATGCGGCCAAGCCGGAACTCAACAAGCTGGCCGGTCGCCTGGAAAAGGACGAAGGCCTGTCGCTGCAGTTGCTGGCCTATGCCGAAGGCGATGAGGCCAATGCCAGCAAGGCGCGGCGGCTGTCGCTGTCGCGGGCCCTGGAGGTGCGCAAGTATCTGATGGAGCTGGGCGTGCGCTCGACTCGCATCGAAGTGCGGGCGTTGGGCAATAAGGTCGAGGGCGGTCCCGCCGATCGCGTCGATGCCATGCTGGCCAACCGCTGATCCCGGTGCCGGGTTCGGCCGGCTCCACCCGCGTCCTTGAATCGGTGCATTCCGGCCCATGATCCAGCCCAATCGCTTCCTCTTCCGGATGGCCGCCTTTGTGGCGGCGGTGGGCATCGTCGCCTTGTTGCTGGGGCCGGGGCTGCTGCAGGCCTTCATCCACGCTCCGGCGTTGAACGGCCTGATTCTGGGCGTTTTCGTGGCTGGCATCGTGCTCAATTTCCGCCAGGTGCTGCTGCTGCGCCCCGAGGCCGAGTGGCTGGAGAGCTGGCGGCGCGGCCAGCCGGTGCTGTCGGCGCAGTTGCGCCTGCTGGCCCCCATGGCCAGCATGATGGGCGAGCATACCGACCGGGTCAGCCTGTCGGCCATGGCGTTGCGTTCCGTGCTGGATTCCATCGCCTCGCGGCTCGACGAGCAGCGCGATCTGGCGCGCTACGTGGTCGGGCTGATGATCTTCCTCGGCCTGCTGGGAACCTTCTGGGGCCTGTCGCAGACGGTGGGTTCGGTGGGCGAGGTGATCCGCTCCCTCGATGTTGGCGGTGCCGATCCGGCGGCCGCCTTCAACGAGCTGCGGGCCGGGCTGGCCAAGCCGTTGTCGGGCATGGGTACGGCGTTCTCGACCTCGCTGTTCGGTCTGGCCGGCTCGCTGGTGCTGGGGTTCCTCGATCTTCAGGCGGGGCAAGCGCAGAACGCATTCTATAACGAGCTTGAGGAATGGCTGGCCGGACTGACCCGTCTGGGCGGCGGCAGTTCCGCCGCCATCGCCGACGGCGAGCAGTCCATTTCCGCCTTTACCCAGGCCCTGCTGGAGCGCACCGCCGACGGGCTCGACAACCTGCAGCGGGTCATCGCCCGTGGCGAGGAGGGGCGCACCGCCGCCAATACCTCGTTCCGGGCGCTGACCGACAAGCTCTCCATCCTCTCCGACCAGATGCGGGCCGAACAGGCGCTGCTGCTGAAGTTGGGCGAGCACCAGTTGGAGATGAAGCCGCTGATGGCCCGCCTGGTGGAGGCCTCGGCCAGCGAGGACGACAGCGCTCGTCTCCACCTGCGCAACATCGACATCACCATGAACCGGCTGGTGGACGAGACTATCGCCGGGCGCGAGGAATTGGTGGCCGAGCTGCGCTCCGAGCTGCGCCTGCTGGCCCGCACCGTGGCGGCGGTGGCCGACGACTCGTCGGGGATGGAGCGCTAGGCGATGCCTCTGGCTCGCCGCAACCGCAGGACATTGGATATCTGGCCGGGCTTTGTCGACGCATTGGCCACCCTGCTGATGGTCATCATCTTCGTGGTGCTGGTGTTCGTGCTGGGGCAATTCTTCCTCGGCCAGGTGCTGTCGGGGCGCGAGCGCGAGGTGTCGCGGTTGGGCGGCGAGCTGTCCACCTTGGTCGACCAGCTCAACATGGAGCGCACCGCCAACGTCAAGTTGAAGGCCGAGGTGGCGCGCATGGCCGCCGAGCTCAACGTCAGCGTCGACGAGCGCGACCTGCTGGCCAATGAGCTGACCTCCGGCCGCGACGAGGCCGCCAAGCTCGCCCATGACGTGGCGGCGCTGAAGGCCCTCAAGGCGGAGATGGAGGCCAAGCTGGCCGCCTTGGGCGGCAAGCTCGGCGAGCAGGAGGGGCAGCTCGCCTCCGAGCGCAAGCTGTCGGAGGAAGCGCGCGCCCACGCCGCCCTGCTCAGTCGCCAGCTCGATGCCATGAAGCAGGACCTCGATCGCATCGCCGCCGCGCTCGACGCCTCGGAGAAGAAGGCCAAGGAGCAGGGGACGCAACTGGTCGAATTGGGCAAGAAGCTCAACAGCGCCCTGGCCGGCAAGGTGGAGGAGCTGCAAAAATACCGCTCCGAATTCTTCGGCCGCCTGCGTCAGGTCCTGGGCAACCGCCCCGGCATCCGCATCGAGGGCGATCGTTTCGTCTTCCAGTCGGAACTCCTGTTCGACACCGCCTCGGCCGAATTGGGGGCGGGGGGCACCGAGCAGGTGCGCCATCTCGCCGGCACCTTGAAGGAGGTCTCGCAGGCCATCCCCAAGGGCGTCAACTGGGTGCTGCGGGTCGACGGCCACACCGACAAGCGTCCGGTCAAGGGCAAGTTCCCCTCCAACTGGGAGCTGTCGACGGCGCGCGCCATCGTGGTGGTGCGCACCCTGATTGCCAACGGCATCCCCGCCGACCGCCTGGCCGCCGCCGGCTTCGGCGAGTTCCAACCGCTGGACGGTGCCGACACCGAGGCCGCCTGGAGCAAGAACCGCCGTATCGAGATCAGGCTGGACCAGCGGTAAGGCAAGTGGCCGGGGATCATCGGCATCCTGCCCGCTCATGATACAGGCGAGCGGGACACCCGTGCGCCCGGGCATAGACCAATGGCTATCCCGTCAGGGTCGGCGCCCCTCCGGCCAGACTGCCCAGGAGCAGGACCAGCCCCATCAGCGTGATGGCCGTGGCGCCCGCCAGGGCGAGGCCCTTGCGTAGCCGAACTCCGCCGCCGCCCAGGCGTTCCACCAGGCGGTTGAGGCCGAGCGCCCCCAGGCCCAGGACCGAGACGGTGAGGGCTACGCCCAGGGCCATTGCCACGGTCGCTGCCACTCCCACCAGGAACATGCCGTTGCCCAGGGTGAACAGCAGGACCAGGATAGCGCCCGAGCATGGGCGCAGGCCCACCGCGGCGGCGACGGCGAACAGACCGCAGCCTTGGTCGTCGTGCTCGTGGTGACAGCAACCGTCGTGATGGTGATGGTGGTCGTGGCCGCAGCCCCGATCGGTCAGGGTCCGCCAGCCCATGTTCAACCCGACCACGGCGATCAGGGCGTAGGAGCCCACCTCCAGCCAGGCGGCCTGTGCCATCACCTCGCGCGGCGCCAGGGCCAGCAGGCCGGCCAGGGCCCCCACCACGGCGACGGCGGTCGCCGCCTGCACCAGGGCGGCGATCAGGGCAGCGGTGAGGCCTTGGGCGATGCGGGCGCGGCGGGTGGCGAAATAGCTGCCGATCACCACCTTGCCATGGCCGGGTCCGACGGCGTGGAAGACGCCGTAGAGGAAGGCGGCCAGCAGGATCAGCCCCACGGCTTCGACCGACCAGCCGTCCTGCAGCGCCGCCAAGTTGCGGCGCATGTCGCCGTTCATTTGGCGTTGCACGGAGAAGGCCCAGGCGGCCAGCCACAGCAATGGTTGGGGCAGGGTCATGGCCAGCGGGTCATGGGCAGAGGATCTCCACTTTCTTGGGGAGCACCACCCCGCCCAGCAGCGGGTTGGCGTGGTCCGGCGCCATCACCGCCTTGCAGCCGTCGGAACCGCTGCCCTGCAGCACGATGGCCTTGTCCTCGGGGAAGTCGATGTCGATGTAATAGGTCTCTTCATAGGTGGAAAAGCTGAACGCCGCCTTACGCGGGTCGACCGGTTCGGGCAGCGGCAGGCGGAAGACATAGATCAGCGCGCCCTTGACCCCCAGCACCTTGAAATCCACCGCAGACAGACCGCTGGCCGGTATGCCGTTCACCTTAGGGTAGGTGAGATAACTGGTGGGCTTGGTATCGGAGAACGCCTCGGTCTCGATGGTTGCCATGTCGGCGGCGTCGAGCTTGCCATCCTTGTTCTTGTCGAAGTCCTTGAAGATGGTGGAACTGTAGACCGGATCGAGCTTCCAGCCCATGAACAGGCTGACGATGCGCCCTTCCTTGAACTCAACCACCGCATGGGCATCGATCATCACATGCGGATGGGCCAACGCCACGCCGGGTGTCAGGGCCAGCAGCAGGGCGAGGACAAAGGACCGCATTCAGCCCGACGCCCGCAGCCGCTCGAAGCCCTGCTCTAGGTCGTCCTGCAGGTCGTCGGGGTCCTCCAGGCCGCAATGGAAGCGCAAGGATGGCCCGGCGGGTGTCCAGGCGGTGGCGGTGCGGATGACGGCGTGGCCGGTGGTGGGGATGACCAGACTTTCGAAGCCGCCCCAGGAAAACCCCAGGTTGAAATGCTCGTATCCGTCCAGCATGGCGTCCACCGCTGGCTTGGTCGCCGGCCTGAGGATCACCCCGAACAGGCCGCAGGCGCCGTCGAAGTCGCGTCGCCACAGGGCGTGGCCGGGATCGGAGGCCAGCGGCGGGTAGAGCACGCGCTCGACCTCGGGGCGTCCCTCCAGCCAGCGGGCGAGGCGGAGCGCGGTGGCGGCGTGGCGCTTGAGGCGCACCGGAAGCGTCCGCAGGCCGCGCAGGCCGAGGAACAGCTCCTCGGCGCCTGGGCTGTGACCAAAGGCCGCCACCGAGGTCTTGATCCGCAGCCAGTGCTCCTCGGTGGTGGTGATGGTGCCCAGCATGGCGTCGGCGTGGCCGACGATGTACTTGGTGCAGGCCTGCAGCGAGACGTCGACGCCGTGGCGGAAGGGTTGGAAGGTCAGCACCCCCCAGGTGTTGTCCATCATCACCACGGCGCCGGCGGCATGGGCGGCGGCGGCGATGGCCGGGATATCCTGCACCTCGAAGGTCAGCGAGCCGGGGCTTTCGACGAACACCACCCGGGTGGTGGGGCGGATCAGGGCGGCGATGCCGCCGCCGATCAGCGGGTCGTAATAGGTCGTCTCGACGCCGAAGCCGGCCAGGACGCTGTCGCAGAACTTGCGGGTTGGAAAATAGGTGCTGTCCACCATCAGCACATGATCGCCGGCCTTGAGGAAGGCCAGCAGCGCCCCGGTGATGGCGGCCAGCCCGGACGAGGTGGCGATGGTCCGCCAGCCGCCCTCCACCGCCGCCACCGCCTCTTCCAGCGCGAAGGTGGTAGGGGTGCCGTAGCGGCCGTAGCGCACGCCCTCGAACGGCGTCTTGCCGCTGCTTTCCATGGCCGCCACCGAGGGGTGCAGGATGGTGGAGGCATGGTAGACGGGGGGGTTCACCGCACCGAAATGCCGCTCGGGATGGCGGCCGGCGTGGACGATCTCGCTGTCTTTTTTCATGGGGGAGCGGCACTACCGGGCGGGTGGACGGGAGCCGTATGATGGCTCCCTCCCGCCGGCGGCGCCAAGAGTTTTTAATACCCCTGCTGGGTGCGTCGCTGCTGCTCGGCGGAGTCGGTGCCGAACACCTTTTCCTCGGTGGCCTGGGCGCCCCTGTCGACGCCACGGCCGATGGCGGAAACATCCTGACCGGCCCCCGAAATCGTGTTGCAGCCGCCCAACATCAGGGCCGACACCACCACCAGGACCGACAGGGGAACGATCAGGAAAGGACGTTGCCGCGCCTGAACTCTCGACTGCATGATGCCACCTCGCCGTTACTCTCCCATGACATGGGGAGGCGGCGAGGTGGCATCAACCTTATCCCTTTTCGATGGGCGTGTCGTCGCGATCGCCCCATTCGGCCCACGAACCGTCGTAAACGGCGACGTCCTCGCGCCCGAGGAGGTAGAGACCCAGCGCCAGCACGCAGGCGGTGACGCCCGAGCCGCAGGTGGCGACCACCGGCTTGTGGGCGTCGACGCCGGCCCGGTCGAACAGCGCCGTCAGGTCCGCGGCCGATTTCATGCAGCGGGTGCGGTCGTCGATCAGCGAGATGAACGGCAGGCTGACCGAGCCGGGAATGTGGCCGGTGTGCTTGGTGGGGCGCGGCTCGCGATCGGTGCCGGAGAAGCGGCCGGCGGAGCGGGCATCGAGCAGCAGCTCGCGATGGCCGTCCAGGTTGGCCTTGATGTGGTCGAAGTCGCGCACCAGCGTGTGGTTGACGTGGGCGATGAAGTGGCGGTCGCGCGGCACCGGCGGCAGGTCCTCGACCGGACGGCCCTCGCGTAGCCATGCGGGGAAGCCACCGTCCAGCACGCAGACATCGCGGTGTCCGAAATAGCGGAACATCCACCACACCCGCGCTGCCGCGCTGGCGAAGCCGGTGCCGTCGTAGATGACGATCTTGTTGCCGTTGCCCAGGCCCAGCTTGCGCACCTTGCTGGAGAACTTTTCCGGCGACGGCAGCATGTGAGGCAGGGTGCTGTTCGAATCGGCGATCTCGTCGATGTCGAAGAACATGGCGCCCGGGATGTGCTCGTGCTCGTATTCCTCGCGGGCGTTGCGGTTCTGGATCGGCAGATAAAAGCTGGCATCCACCACGCGCACATCGGGCGCGGACAGGTGCGCGGCCAGCCACTCGGTGGTGACGAGAGCGTCCGGGTTCACGTAGGTCATGCGGAGGTTCCTGCCCCTGATGTTCGTTGCTTCCGCCGTTCAGGCCAACCAGTCCGGCACGGGCAGGCTACGCTCGCGCAGGAAAGCCGGATTGAACAGCTTGCTCTGGTAGCGCGTACCATAATCACAGAGGACTGTCACCACCGTGTGTCCCGGTCCGAGCTTTCTGGCGACCTTGATGGCCGCCACGACGTTGATTCCCGACGAACCGCCTAGGACCAACCCCTCGCTTTTGACCAGGTCGAAAATGCAGGGCAGAGCTTCCTCGTCGGTGACCTGGACCTGATCGTCGATGGGGGCGCCGTCCAGGTTGCGGGTGATACGGCCCTGGCCGATCCCCTCGGTGATGGAGGTCCCCTCGGCCTTCAGCTCGCCGTGGGCATAGAAGTTGTACAGCGCCGAGCCCAGCGGGTCTGCCAGCACGATCTTGACGTCCCGGTTGCGTTCCTTCAGCGCCAGTCCGACACCGGCCAGGGTGCCGCCGGTTCCCACGGCGCAGGTGAAGGCGTCGACGCGGCCGTCGGTTTGGCTCCAGATTTCCTGGCCGGTGGTTTCGCAGTGGCCGCGCCGATTGGCGGTGTTGTCGAACTGGTTGGCCCACAGTACGCCGCAGGGTTCGGTCTCCGCCAATTCCCGGGCCAGGGTTTCCGAATAGCGCACGTAGTTGCCGGGATTGGCATAGGGTGCCGCCGGCACCAGGCGAAGGTCGGCGCCGATCAGGCGCAGCATGTCAATCTTCTCCTGGCTCTGGGTCTCGGGCATGACGATGACGGTGCGGTAGCCCAGCGCGTTGCCCACCAGGCACAGCCCGATACCGGTGTTGCCGGCGGTGCCCTCGACGATCACCCCGCCCGGCTTCAGCAGGCCCTTCCGCTCGGCGTCGCGCACGATGGCCAGCGCGGCGCGGTCCTTGATCGAACCGCCGGGGTTGAGAAACTCGGCCTTGCCCAGGATCTCGCAACCGGTGATCTCGGACGCCTTCCTCAGCCGGATGAGGGGTGTATTACCGATGGTGGCGAGGAAGCCGTCGCGAATGTCCATTGTCGCCTCTGTAGTATATGTCTATTCCACATCGTGAGTGTAGCAAATGCCAGCGAGGGCGGCAAGCCGGCGCTGTTGACGAGAGCGAAAGCAGGAGGATGGCCTTGCCGCCACGAGACATATCGCGTGAGCAGATGCGGTGCTGAGTGCCCGGATCTTCCCGATCATGGAGCGCGGACGGGACGCCCGCGCTCCACGTGAAGATCAGGCCGCCTTGACCTCGGCCAGGAAGGCGTCGACGGCGTGGCGCAGCTCGTCGGCCTGGGTGGCGAGCTGGCGCGAGGCGTCCAGCACATGGCCGGCGGCCTCGCCGGTTTCGCCGGCTGCCTGTTGCACCCCGCTGATGGTCGAGTTGACCTCCGAGGTGGCGGCGGCGGCTTGCTCGACGTTGCGGGCGATTTCCGAGGTGGCGGCCGATTGCTGATTCACCGCCTCGGTAATGTCGCCGGCGATCTCCGACATCTCGGCGATGACACCCGCGATGGCGCGGATGGCGGTCACCACCGCGTCGGTACGCGCTTGCACCGCCGTGATCTGTGCGGTGATCTCATCGGTGGCCTTGGCGGTCTGGTTGGCCAGAATCTTGACCTCGTTGGCCACCACTGCGAAGCCCTTGCCCATCTCGCCGGCGCGGGCGGCCTCGATGGTGGCGTTGAGGGCCAGCAGGTTGGTCTGGCTGGCGATGTCGCTGATCAGGCTGACCACCTCGCCGATACGGGAGGCGGCCGCAGCCAGGGCGTGCACCTCGGCGTCGGTGTTCTCGGCCTGAGCCGCCGCCTTGCCGGCGATGTCGTTGGAATGGGCGACGCGGCGGGCGATCTCGCCGATGGAGGCCGCCAGCTCCTCGGCGGCCGCGGCCACCGAGCCGACATTGGCCGAGGCGACGGCCGAGGCCGAGCCCACCGCCTCCGCCTGACCGCTGGTCTGGGAGGCGGCCGAGGACATGGCCGAGGAGGTCCCCGCCAGTTGGCCGGCGGTCTCGGCCACGATGCTGACCAATTTGCCGGCCTGCCGCTCGAAGTTGCCGGTGCAACGCTCGACGGCCTCCTGGCGACGTGCCCGTCTGGCGCTCTCGCCGCGTTCGGCGTCTTCCAGGCGGCGGCGCTCGGCGGCGTGGTCGCGGAATATCCCAAGCGCCTTCGACATGGCGGCTAGTTCGTTCCGGCCGGAGAATGTCGGGATTTTGACCCCCAGGTCGCCTTCGGCCAGGCGGGCCATGGCGTCGTTGATTGCCGAAAGGCCGCCGGCCAGCCCGCGTCCGAGGGCCACCGCCACCAGAATTCCCAGCAGGATCGCCGCCAGCGACACCACGACGGAGACCGCCTGTGCCGCGGCCGCGCCGCTGCCGATGGCCGCCTCGGCATTCTCCAGCGCCTTGATGTCGGAGTTGCGCAGGCCCTCGGCGGCCTCGGTGTAGCGCTTGTCGTAGGCGCGCATGTCGCCCGACAGCACGCGAGCATAGTCGCGGGTGACTCTGACCGCATCGTTGACGGCGGCGTGATAGGCCTCGGCGGCGGCCGGCAGTTGCTCCGCCTGTGGCAGCTTGGTGGTCAGCAGCTTGGCCATCTGAGCAAAGGCAGAAGCCTGCTGCAGCGCCAGGTCACCGTCGCTGTCCTTGGCAAAGGCCACCAGCCGGCTCATCTGCGCCTTGGCGCTGGACATGGAATCCTGCGCCGCCGAGGCGATCAGCATGACGTCGACGTTCTGTTCGCGGCGGGCCGCCAGCTTGTATTCGGTGAGCTTGGCGCTTAGTTCGCGCTCGTGCTTCGGCAGGGTCTTCTCCGCCAGTTCGTCGCGCTGGCTGCGCAGGGCGGCCATGCTGCCCAGGCCACCGCCGTAGCCCTTCAGTTCCTCGGTCAGCGTGGCCAGGGCCTGACGGCGGCCGGTGTCGGCGGTGTCGCTCATTTCCTTGGCGATGATGCCGCCCAGGTGCTGGTGCAGCGCTTGCGCCCGTGCCAGGGATTCTGCGTCGCCGTTGGCGGCAAAATCCAGCACCAGCCGGCGGATCTCGACGAAGCCGCGGTCCATGGCGGCGGCATCGAGGGCACCGCGAGCCCGTCCGGTCAACTCACCGGCGGTGTTGCGGGTGCGGTTCAATGCCAACCCTGTCACCAGCGCCACCACCATCAGAAGTGCCAGCACTATGCCGAATCCGCCCCTGATGCGGGCGGCGAAGCCCATGTTGTCCAGGCCAGCCATCTTGGTTCCCCACGAAATGTCCCTTCGCGGCAGATACTCCTGCTACTCCATAAGATCAAATTGTTATTTGATAATATACGTCATGCATAGTTTGTTCAGATGCAAGCGCGATGCATGATTGCCGTTCGGCCGGCTGGCGCTCATATTGGGCAGGGGCTCGATCGATCAGGGAGGAGAGATATGCCATCCCGGACTATTCGTGACGTCATCAGAGACCAGAATATACTGACACTGCCTGGCAAGACCACCATCAGGAAGGCGGCGTGCGATATGACCAGCCGTCGGGTGGGATCGGTGATGGTGGTGGAGGGCGGCCAACTGGTCGGCATCTTCACCGAACGCGACGCGCTGGTCCGCGTCCTCGCCGCCGGCCTCGATCCGGAGACCGCAACGCTGGATCAGATCATGACCGCCGATCCGACCGTCATCCCGGTGACCGCCTCGCTGTCGCAGGCCTTGCATGTCATGCACGACGGCGGCTTTCGCCATCTGCCGGTGGTGGAGGGCGGCAAGCCGGTGGGCATGGTCTCGCTGCGCGACGCGGCGGGGGGCGAGATCCTCGCCTTCGAACGCCAGTTGAAGGACAAGGCGGCGTTGGAAGGGATTCTGGGCTGAGGGCTATTCGCCCCTTAGTCGACTGACGAAATCGTGCATGCCGACCTGACGGTCACGCTTGAGGCGTTCGGCGGCGAGGATGGCTTCGACCGCGGCCACCGAGCGGTCCACGTCGGTGTTGATGATGATGTAGTCGTATTCGCGCCAATGGCTCATTTCGTCGCCGGCCTTGGCCATGCGCTTTCTCACCACCTCGTCGGCGTCCTGGGCGCGGCTGCGCAGGCGGCGTTCCAGTTCGGCCACCGAGGGCGGCAGGATGAAGATGGCCACCAGATCGTCGCGAGCGTTCTCCGCCATCTGCTGGGTGCCCTGCCAGTCGATGTCGAACAGCACGTCCTGGCCCGAGGCCAGCGCCGCTTCCACCGGGGCGGTGGGGGTGCCGTAGTAATTGTCGAACACGCGGGCATGTTCGAGGAACTCGCCGGCCGCGACCATGGTCTGGAAGCGGGCGATGTCGAGAAAATGGTAGTCGCGCCCGTCGATCTCGCCCGGCCGCGGCGACCGGGTGGTGGCCGAGACCGACATGGTGATGTGCTCGTCGCGTTCCAGCAGCGCCCGCGAGATGGTGGTCTTGCCGGCCCCCGAGGGCGAGGACAGCACCAGCATCAGGCCGCGGCGATGGACGGTGGGCAGGTTGGCGGGCATGCGGGTCATGGCGGTCTTCTCTATTCGATGTTCTGGACCTGCTCTTTGAACTGGTCGATGACCGCCTTGAGGTCGAGGCCGACCCGGGTCAGTTCCACGTCCGAAGATTTCGAGCACAGGGTGTTGGCTTCGCGGTTGAACTCCTGGGCCAGGAAGTCCAGCTTGCGGCCGATGGCGCCGCCGACGGCGATCAGTTCGCGTGCCGCCGCCACATGGGCGCGCAGGCGGTCGAGCTCTTCGCGGATGTCGGCCTTGACCGCGATCAGCGCCACTTCCTGGGCGATGCGGTCCTCGTTGAGGGTCGGCGCCGCTTCCAGCACGGCGGCGACCTGGGTCTTCAGGCGTTCGCGAATGGCCTCGGGGCGCATGGAGGCGCAGGCGCCCGCGCGCTCGGCCAGGGCGGCGATCTCATCCAGCTGCGAGGCCAGCACGGCGCCGATGCGGGCGCCTTCGCCCAGGCGCATGGCGGCGAGCTGATCGAGCATCTCGTCAAGGGTGGCCTTCATGGCGGCCTCGCGGCCCTCGCGCACGGCCTCGGCGTCGCCCTCTTCGGCCTCCACCGGCTCGAGCACGCCCCGCAAGGCCATCAGGCCGTCGAGGCGGGCCGGCGCGACGCCGGGGTGGCGACCTTCCCATTCCTGGCACAGCAGGGCCAACTGGTTGAGCAGTGCCGTGTTGACGCGCACCTGCGGCGCCTCGACCATGCGGGTGATGGTGAGCGACAGCTGGACATTGCCGCGCTTCATGCGCTTGGCGGCGGCCTCGCGGGCATAGGGTTCCAGGGCGTCGTGACCCGAGGCGAGGCGTGACCGCAGCTCCAGCCCCCGGCCGTTGACGCTTTTCGCCTCCCACACCCAGGTGGTCTGGGCGTCGGCGCCCTGGGCGCGGGCGTAGCCGGTCATGCTGGCGACGGTCAATGACGTTCTCCTGTTGGATGGCACGGTTATAACCGTGCGCGTCGGGGCTCACAACCGTCCTTCCTAATGCATGTTCTTTGGGGGTATCCTGATGGGCATGAGTGAAAGGCGAAGGGGAGACCGCAGCCATTCCAATGTCGTCGAGGTCGTGGTTCGCGTCCCCGCCGACAAGGTGGATGCCGTGCGCTCCTATGCCGGCAAGATCTCGCGTCGTCGCCAGCCCTCCAGCCGGGATGAAATCGTCTACCGCCTTCGTGCCCATCCCGAGCTATTCGCCCGTTTCGGCGTCAAGTCGCTGGCGCTGTTCGGCTCGGTGGTGCGTGACCAGGCCAAACCCCATTCCGACGTCGACCTGATGGTGGAGTTCTATCCCGGCCAGCCCGGCGGGCTGTTCCGCTATGTGGAACTGAAGCACGCCCTGGAGGGGCTGCTGGGCCGCCCGGTCGACCTCATCACCTCCGGCAACATCAAGCCGCGCCTCAAGGCCCGCATTCTCGGCGAGTGCATGCCGGTGTTCGGCGAGGAGGCCTGTAAGGCATGAGCTTCAAGGACTGGAAGGTGCGCATCGAAGACATCCTGGAGGCGGTGGAACGGATCCGCCGCTACACCACCGGCATGAGCGAGCGTCAGTTCATCGCCGACGATCGCACCGTCGACGCGGTGATCCGCAACCTGGAAGTCATCGGCGAGGCGGCGAAGCGGGTGCCGCCGCATGTCACCGAACACCATCCCGAGATTCCCTGGGCGCGCATGAATGAGATGCGCAATATTCTGGTGCACGAGTACCACTCGGTGGACCCCGCCATCATCTTCGACAGCGCCCGCCACGACCTGCCGCCGCTGGTGGGGCCGCTGCGCAGCCTGCTGAACGAGAAGGTCGAGGCATGACGTCCATCCTGATCACTGGCGCCTCTTCCGGCATCGGCGCCGCCCTGGCGCGGGCCTATGCCCGTCCCGGGGTGACGCTGTTCCTCGGCGGCCGGCATGGCGGCCGGCTGCGCGGCGTCGCCGCCTCGTGCCGCGACAAGGGTGCCGACGTCGAGACCGCCGAGGTCGATGTCACCGACCGCGCCGCCATGGCCGCCTGGATCGCCGAGGCCGATGACAAGCGGCCGCTGGAACTGGTGGTGGCCAATGCCGGCATTTCGGCCGGGGCAGGGCGGGGAGACGCCGGCGAGGCGCAGACGCGCGCCATTTTCGCCGTCAATTTCGACGGCGTGGTCAACACCGTGCTGCCGGCGGTGGCGGCCATGCGGCCACGGCGGTTCGGCCAGATTGCCATCGTCAGCTCGGTGGCCGGCTTTCGCGGCATGGCCCCGGCGCCGGCCTATGCCGCGTCGAAGGCCGCGGTGCGGGTGTGGG
This sequence comes from uncultured Rhodospirillaceae bacterium, assembly GCA_903941105.1. Taxonomy (GTDB): domain Bacteria; phylum Pseudomonadota; class Alphaproteobacteria; order Rhodospirillales; family Magnetospirillaceae; genus CAJANL01. Next base: position 11,879 of record CAJANL010000177.1, on the reverse strand, counting down.
GCGAGGGACTGCGCGGGGAACTGCGCCAGGACGGCATCGTCGTGTCGGTGGTCTGCCCCGGCTTCGTCGAGACGCCGATGACCGACGTCAACCCGTTCCCCATGCCCTTTCTGATGGATGCCGACCGGGCCGCCGCCATCATCGTCAAGGGGCTGGCCCGCAAGAGGGGGCGCATCGCCTTTCCGCTGCCGACCTTCTTCGTCGCCTGGATGCTGTCAGTCCTTCCCGACCGGCTGGCCGACTGGGTCGGCCGCCAACTGCCGGGCAAGGGGTGATTTCTTCGCCGCCTCTTCCGCCACCAGGACTTCGTTCTCGGCCTTGATGCCGGCGCGCCGCACCCCGGCGAAGCGTTGGTCGAGGCGGACGGCGCCGATCACCGAGGTGAACAGCGCCAGCCAGACGACGCGGTTCTGGTAGCGGTCGTGCGGGTTGGACAGGGCGCCGCAGACGATGGCGTTGCCCAGCAACCCCGCCAGTACGATGATGGCCAAGCCGGTCGAGCTGCGGTCGCGGCGGCGCCAGGCGAACAGCAGCACCGCCACCGTCACCAACTCGGCGGCCTGGGCGATGGGGATCTGGTAGGCGTTGATCAGGTCGAAGACCAGCCCCGGCCGCCGCTGTTGCTTGGCGAAGCGGAATTGGCGGAATTCCTTGGGAAAATACTTGAGCTGGGTCTTGACGAAGTGCCAGGTCATGGGCACCAGGTCTTCGCCGGTGCCGATGAGGTCGAGCTGTTCCACAGTGCTGTCCATGGCGTTCAGCGCCACGTCGAGTGGGAAGCTGCGGATGGCGCCCTTGACGATCTCGCCGGCCTCGTCGTGCAATGCCACCCAGCCGCCCAGGTCGTCGAACGGGCTCGGCCCCCACAGGAACTCGTCCGCCGTGTAGGGCAATTCGTCCTTGTAGTCGCACATGCGCAGCTTGGCGCCAGTGGGGCAGACCTCGTCGAGGTATTTCTTGGCGACGCCGGTCTGGACGAACAGGGCCAGCTGAAGCACCTGGCCCGAGCGTGAGAAATAGGCCTCGCCGGTCGCGGCGTAGTGGGTGGCCGGCACCAGGGCGATGCCGCCCAGCAGGGCGGCGGAGACCACGGTCACCCGCGGCCGCGGCATGCGCCGCAGCCCCTTCGACAGGATCCAGATGGCCAGCACCACCAGCCACAGGCCGGCCGCCACCGCCACATGCGACATGTGCACCGCCACACCCACCGCCGTCACCACGCCCAGGGCGCGGCGGCGCCATTTCGACAGGCCCTCGCCGAAGGTCAGGGCGGCGACACCCAGCACCATGGTGCCGGCGAAGACGTCGGCCAGCACCTGCGACGCCACCCACGGCAGCCCGGTGAACAGGGCCAGGGCCACTCCCACCACCAGGAACACCAGCTTGCGCCAGCGACCGACAAAGCCATAGACCGCCTCATGCAGGGCATAGGCGGTCAGCAGCGCCTGCAGTACCACCATGGCCCACGGCGAGTTGAACAGCCTCGCCACCGTGCACAGCATGCCATAGGTCATGATGCGCCAGATGATGGGCTGAAAGGTGAAGGCCATCTCGATGTAGTCTTCGGTATCGTAATAGATGAGCGGGTAGCCGTTCCAGATGGCCGGCCCCGCCATCAGCGCAGCCACCGTCAGGAAAATCGTGATGTGCCAGGCCCGGCGCAGCCCAAGGTGCGTCCGGGCATCGGTCTGGATCACCCTGCTACGCCCTCTTCCACCCGGTTCCCTGTGCCCCGTCCTCAAGGATGACGCCCTTGTCGGCCAGCTCCTTGCGGATGCGGTCGGCCTCGGCGAAGTCGCGGCCCTTGCGCGCATTGGTGCGGGCCTCGATAAAGGCTGCGATCTCGGCGTCCGACAGGCTGTCGGCGCCTTCGGCCTGCCAGCGGAACCACGCCTCGGGGTCCATCTGCAGCACGCCGAGCAGGTCGCCCGAGGCCAGCAGGGCCCCCTTGCGCCGCGCCATGTCGTGGGGATCGGTGGTCTTGTTGAGGGCTCCGGCCAGCTCGTGCAGATGGCTGATGGCCAGGGGGGTGTTGAGGTCGTCCTCGATGGCGGCCAGCACCTCGATGGGCACCGCGCCGCGCCCCTCGGGCTCGACATGGGCGGCGTGCCTGAGGGCGGTATAGAGGCGGTCGAGGGTGGCGCGGGCCTGCTTGAGGCCCTCGGCGGTCCAATCGAACGGCTGGTGATAGTGAGAGGACAGCATGCACAGGCGGATGGCCTCGCCCGGCGCCTGATCCAGCAGGTCGCGCACGGTGAAGAAGTTGCCCAGCGATTTGGACATCTTCTCGCCCTCGACCATCAGATAGCCGTTGTGCAGCCAATAGCGGGCGAAGGGCTTGCCGTTGGCGCAGGTGCTCTGGGCGATCTCGTTCTCGTGGTGGGGGAACACCAGGTCCTGCCCGCCGCCATGGATGTCGAAGGTCTCGCCCAGGTGTTCGAGGCTCATGGCCGAGCATTCGATGTGCCAGCCCGGCCGCCCGCGCCCCCAGGGTGAGTCCCAGCCCGGCAGGTCGGGGGTGGAGGGCTTCCACAGCACGAAGTCGCCGGGGTCCTTCTTGTAGGGTGCCACCTCGACCCGGGCGCCGGCGATCATCTCGTCCATGGAGCGGCGCGACAGCCGGCCGTAATCGGACATGGCCGGGACGCTGAACAGCACGTGGCCGTCGGCGGCATAGGCGAAGCCCTTGGCGATCAGGCGCTCGATCATGGCGATCATCTGCGCGATATGGGCGGTGGCGCGCGGCTCGACGTCGGGCGGCAGGGCGTTCAGGGCCGCGATGTCCTCGTGGAACAGGCGGGTGGTGCGCTCGGTGATGACGGCGATGGGCTCGCCCGACTCGGAGGCGCGCGCGTTGATCTTGTCGTCGACGTCGGTGATGTTGCGGACATAGCGCACCGACGGATACAGCGTCTTCAGCAGCCGGTAGAGCACGTCGAATACGATGACCGGCCGGGCATTGCCGATATGGGCGCGGTCATAGACGGTGGGGCCGCAGACATACATGCCGACATGGCCGGGGGTCAGAGGCTCGAACACCTCCTTCTTCTTGGTCAGCGTGTTGTAGAGAACCAGCGGCACCGTTTATCTCCTCTAGGCGCTTTCCCCCCGCAGCCGCGCCTCGGCTCTGGCGCGGCCGACTAGGGGTAGCAGAGTCTTGAGTTCGGGTCCATTCTCGCGGCCGGTCAGGGCCAGGCGCAAGGGGTGGAACAGGGTCTTGCCCTTGCGCCCCGTCACGTCCTTGACCGCAGTGGTCCAGGTGCCCCAGGTGGCGGTGTCCCACGGCTCGGGCGGCAGCAGGGCGGCGGCGGCGGCGGTGAACTCGGCGTCCTCAATCACCGGCCGGATGGGGTCGCGGCACACTGCCCACCATTCGCGGGCATCGCCGACCTGGGCGAGGTTGGCGCGTATCGCCAGCCAGAACGGTTCGTCCGCCAGGGGCAGGCCGGCGGCGGCGAGGCGCGTCCGCGCGTCCTCGAACGACATGCCGTGCAGCAGATGGGCATTGAGGTGGTCCAACTCGGCGGGGTCGAATTTGGGCGTGCCGCGGCCGAACTTCTCCATGTCGAATTCGTCCACCAGGGCGTCGAGGCCGTGGCGGATCTCGATGGCGTCCGAGGTGCCCAGCTTGGCCAGCAGGCTGTCGACCGCCATGGCGTCGATCCCCTGCCGCCGCAGGTCGCGCAGGCTGAGCGAGCCCAGCCGCTTCGACAGCCCGGCACCGCTGGCGTCGGTCAGCAGCGGCAGGTGGGCGAAGCGCGGCGCCTCGCCGCCCAGGGCTTGGAACAGCTGCAATTGCGGCGCCGTGTTGGTGACGTGGTCCTCGCCGCGGATGACGTGGCTGATGCCGAACTCCAGGTCATCCACCACGCTGGGCAGGGTGTAGAGGAAGCTGCCGTCGGCCCGCACCAGCACCGGGTCGGACTGGGTGGCGCCGTGGGTGTGGCTGGCGCCGCGCACCATGTCGTCCCACCGCACCTCGACATGGTCGAGCTTGAAGCGCCAATGGGGGCGGCGGCCTTCTTCGCCCAGCCGGCAGATATCCTCGGAATGTAGCTTCAGCGCGGCACGGTCGTAGACCGGCGGCAGGCCGCGCGCCAGTTGGCGCTTGCGCTTGAACTCCAGCTCCTCGGGGGTTTCCCAGCACGGGTAGAGGCGGCCGTCGGCCTTGAGCTTCTCGGCGGCGGCGGTGTATCGGGCCAGCCGGGCCGACTGGAAGGCCTTGCGGTCCCAGTCCAACCCCAGCCAGCGCAGGTCCTCGATGATGGCGTCGACGAATTCCGGCTTCGAGCGCTCGGCGTCGGTGTCGTCGAGCCGCAGCATGAAATAGCCGCCGTGGCGCTTGGCGAACAGCCAATTGATCAGCGCCACCCGGGCGTTACCCACATGCAGCAGGCCGGTGGGGCTGGGGGCGAAACGGACGGTGACGCTCATATCTGCCCGGTGAATGCGTTGGTGATGGGATATCTCCGGTCGCGGCCGAACGACCGTGCGGTGATCTTGACCCCCGGCGGAGCCTGGCGGCGCTTGTATTCGGCGCGGTCGAGCATGCGCCAGATGCGGCGCACCGTGGCATCGTCGTAGCCGCGCGCCGCCGTGTCGGCGAGGCTGAGTTCGCCTTCGACCAGGCATTCCAGGATGCCGTCCAGTACCGCATAGGGGGGCAGGGTGTCCTGGTCGGTCTGGTTGGGCTTGAGTTCGGCGGTGGGCGGCTTGGTGATGACGCGCTCGGGCATCACCCGGCCGTCGGGACCCAGCGCCCCCTCGGGCCGGCGGGCGTTGCGCCAGCGGCAGACCTGGAACACGGTGGTCTTGTAGACATCCTTCAGCACCGCGAAGCCGCCGCACATGTCGCCGTAAAGGGTGGCATAGCCGGTGGACATCTCGCTCTTGTTGCCGGTGGACAGCACCATGGGGCCGAACTTGTTGGAGATGGCCATCAGCGCCATCCCGCGCGAGCGCGATTGCAGGTTCTCCTCGGTGGTGTCGGGCTCGCGTCCCTGGAACACCGGTGCCAGCATGTGGCCGAAGGCCGCCATGGCGGGGCCGATGTCGATGGTGTCGAGGCGGCAGTCCAGCAACTCCGCCACCGCCGCCGCGTCCTCCAGGCTGTCTTGCGAGGTGTAGGGCGAGGGCATCATGACGCACCACACCTTGTCGGGCCCCAGGGCGTCGGCCGCCACCGCCGCCGCCAGGGCGCTGTCGATACCGCCCGACAGGCCCAGCACCACGCCGGGGAAGCCATTTTTGTGCACATAGTCGCGCAGGCCCAGCATCATCGCCTGATAGACATTCTCGTCGTGCCCGGGTTCCACCGCCATCTCGCCCGAGGTGCTCCAGCCGGCCGGCCCCCGGGTGAAGGCCAGCGTCACCACCGCCTCGCGCCACGCCGCCAGCCGGGCGGTGACGCGGCCGGTGGCGTCCATCACGAAGGAGGCGCCGTCGAACACCAGTTCATCCTGGCCACCCACCTGGTTGACATAAACCAGCGGCAGGCCGGTCTCGGCGACGCGGCAACAGGCGCGGTCGCGGCGGATGTTGGGCTTGTCCACCTCGAACGGCGAGCCGTTGGGCACCACCAGGATTTCGGCGCCGCACTCCGCCAGGCACTCGGCCACATCGGCGTACCACATGTCCTCGCACACCATCAGCCCCAGCCGCACGCCGCGGAACGACACCGGCCCCGGCATGGGGCCTGGGGCGAAGACACGGGCCTCGTCGAACACGCCGTAATTGGGCAGGTGGTGCTTGAGCCGTGTCGCCACCACCCGGCCGTGATCGAGCAGCAGTACCGCATTGTGGGTGCGGCCCTCCACCCGCCAGGGGGCGCCCACCAGCAGCGCCGGTCCACCGTCGGCGGTGTCGGCGGCCAGCGATTCGACGGCAGTCTCGATGGCGTCGAGGAAGGCGGACTTCAGCACCAGATCCTCGGGCGGATAGCCCGACAGGGTCAGTTCGCCGAACACCACCAGCTGGGCGCCGGTCTTGGCCGCCTCGCCACGGGCGGCGCGGATGCGGGCGGTATTGCCGGCGACATCCCCGACCACGGGGTTCACTTGCGCCAGCGCGATGGAAAGGCTCTCGGACATGGCGGAGAGCCTAGTCAACCCGAGGAGTCCTGTCCACTGGCACCAGAGTGCCCGAGCGGGTTATCCTGTCGATCATGCTGCGCCCCAAACCCTGCCAGGCCATCGCCGGCACCATGATCGGCCATTTCGTCACCCGCCTTGAGGTCGAGGCGCGCAAGGCGGGTGGCGCGCTGTCGGCCGAAGCCATCCGGGCGCTGGCCGAGCGCTTCCTCGCCGAGGGGCAGGGCCGTTTCGAGCCGGTCTACCAGAGATCGTGGGACGAATGCTCGCGCGAGCGCGATACCCGCTCGTGGGAAGGATCGCGCAAGCATCCCTTTGACCGCATCCTGATGAAGCGCTTCGCCCACCTGTTCCCGGCCCGCGACGGCGACGATGGCGGCAGCGGCGGCCTGCTGTCGCGGCGCATGATTCCCGGCTTCGACAAAGCCATCGACAAGATGATCGGCCCCACCCTCTACGAGCAGTGCCAGCGAAAAAGCCAGGCCATCCTGGAGCGCCATGCCGTGGGTGACGGCTGGGACTGGGACGCCATCTACGCCGACGCCGAGGCCAACGCCCTGGCCAACGACGTGCTGGTGGTGATGGCCCACTACTTCTCCGAGTTCGAGCGGCGCCGCGCCTGGTTCATGGCGCTGGTCAACAGCCACCTCGCCGCCGTGCCGCCCAATGCGCCGGACGCCTTCTGGCAGTTCGGCGAGGGCGCCTTCGCCGAGTTGATGCATGCCCTGTTCGGCGACCTGCGGGCCGCCATGCTGAGCCGTCCCGACACGGTGCGCCAGCGCTACGGTGATACCACCTTCGACGCGTTGCAGATCTTCTTTCGCCGGTTGACGGAGGGGTGATCTACCTGATCCGGTACCCGGCGTGGCAGGCCGAGCAGGCGGCGGTCATCTCGCTCAAGGCGCCGGTGAGCCTGGCCACGCTCTTGTAGGAGCGGTCGAGGTCGGTTTCCTCGGCGGCAAGGGCGAAGCGGCTGGCGGCACGGTGCAGGGCGGTGCCGGCTTCCTGCATTCCCTTTGGCATGAACTGTGCCATATGCGCCGCATTGTGTTGCCCGAACGAGCTGGTGCCCAGGCGCGACTCCGCCACGCGCGCCGCATCGGTGAATTTCTCCGCCGCGATGTCGGCCAGGATCTCGTTGAGGACGTCGAGGTGATCGCGCATGCTGGTCAGCATGTGCTCCTGCATCATGGCGGGCATCTTGACCAGCTCGCGATCCTCGGCCGCCCATGCCGGCGCAGTCATGGCGATGATGGCCGCGCAAACAGCCGCTGACAGTATTTTCATTTGTTGCCTCCCCGGTGTGATCGTGGGGGCAGTATGGCGGTGGCGACCGCAACGGAATATGATCAGGATCATATCTGGAGGCGGCCGTGGCGGTGATCGACGAGGCTTGGTTCGTGGCGTTGGCCCCGATCCTCCGTGAACGGGGGCTCGATGCCGGGCAGGCGCTGTTTCGCCAGGGTGATGCCACTTTCGGCATCTTCGCGGTGTTGACCGGCCGTCTCGGTCTGGTGCGGCACACCAGCGAGGGCTGCGAGGTCGCCGTCCACACGGCGTCGGCCGGCGACACCTTCGCAGAGGCGGCGCTGTTCTCCGAGGTCTACCACTGCGATGCCATCGCCGCCGTGCCGTCACGCATCGCGGTGCTGCCCAAGGACGCGGCGCTGCGGGTGTTTGCTACCGATGCGGCCGCCGCACTGGCCTTTACCGCCCGGCTGGCGCGGCAGGTGCAGACGTTGCGGTCCCGGCTGGAAATCCGCAATCTGCGCTCGGCCGGCGAGCGGGTGCACCAGTTCCTGCTGCTGGTGGCGACAGCGGGCCGGGTCGCGTTCGACCGTCCGTTGAACGCGGTCGCCGCCGAGATCGGACTGAGTCATGAGGCATTCTACCGCGCCCTGGCGGTCCTGGCCCGGCAGGGCCATATCGTTCGCCACGGCCGGGTGATCGAGCTCAGATCCCCGCCCCCTGCTCGATGATGCCTGTCTGGCGTTCCACCTCGATCAGCAGGGCGTGCAACTCGGGGTCGACGAAACCGTCCTGCTCCAGGCGGCGGATGGTGTTGATCAGGTAATCGCGGTTCAGCCCGCCACAGCCCTCGGCATCCATGATGATGGCGGCCGATGCCGCCAGCCCCAGCTTGCCGGCATAATGGTGGTGCTGGCGATCGGCGACGAAGGTGTAGGCCGCGACGTCGCCGCCGCCCTCCAGCCGTACCGGTAGTGTCGTGGCGTGGTAGGCGTAGCCGATCAGTTCGCGCTCGTTGAGGTAGTCGACCACCGCCTCGGCCTGAGGCGCCGCCACCCGGAAGGCGACGCCGCGGCAGCGGCCGCCGACATCGAGCCCCAGCACCAGGCCGGGACGCTCGGGGGTGCCGCGCCAATGGCGGGAATAGACGCAGAAGCCGCGGTGCCAGCCCTCCAGGACCGCCGGATGGCATTCCTCGAACTCGAAGCCCGGTCGCCACATCAGCGATCCGTACCCGAATACCCACAGGTCGGTTGGCATGGTCATGGAGTGATAGGTAGCACCCTCAGATGACGTCGGCCAGGGTGCGGGCGTCGAGGACCGCCAGAAAGGCAGCGAGGCCGGTGTCCATCAGGCGCTTGAGATGGCACTCGGCCACCGGGCAGCAGACTTCGGGGTCGCAGCACGGCATCAGTTCGATGTTCTCGAAATTGCGGACCAGCTCTCCGAGATTGATCTCCACCGGCTCGCGCGCCAGCCGGAGCCCACCATGTTTGCCACGCACCGTCGATATGTGCCCCAACTCGGCCAGGCGGCGGACGATCTTCTTCAGGTGTTCGGCCGAGATTTCGTAATACGCTGCGATCTCGCGCACCGTCACCACCCGTTCGCGGCTGCGGGCAAGGTAGAACAGCAGCCGCAACGAGAAATCGGTGAACTGGGTGATTTTCATTCCGGGGCCTTGTTGTAGGCGGCGATCTGGTGCATGCGGTCGATCACTTCCTCCATGATTTCGTCGATCTCATGCCGGTTGGCGCGGGCGGCGGCGGCTTCCAGGCGGCCCAGCAGGCCGAACAGCCGCTCCTCGCCGAACATGCCGCACTTGCCGCGTACCCCGTGGGCGTATTCCGCCAGCGCCGGCAGGTTATCGCCACCGGCAAGGCGCTGCAGGATCGGTAGGTCCTTGGCAATCTCGGCCAGAAAGGCGGGCAACAGGTGTTCAAGTCCGGCGGGGATGTGGAACCCGGCGAGGGTGGCCGGCGGCGGCGGTGCGCCAGCCAGGGCGGCGGTCAGCGACGCGATCAGGGCGGCATGGGCGATGGGCTTGGACAGGAAGTCGGTAAAGCCGGTCTGGCGGGCCAGGTCACGCTCGGCCTCGGTATTTTCCACCGTCAGGGCAACCACCGGCACGGGGGGGCTGCCGTCGGCGGCTTCGCGGGCGCGGATGGCGCGGGCGGCGGCATAGCCGTCGGTGCCCGGCATGCGCAGGTCGAGCACAATCAGGTCATAGCGATGCGCCATCGCCTTGGCGATGGCCTCGGCGCCGTCGGCGGCGTCGTCGAGAATGGCGCCGGTGCCTTCGAGGAAGTCCCGCAACACCAATCGGTTGAGCTCGATATCGTCGGCGAACAGTATCCGGGCGCCGTTCAGCGGTCCCTGCCGGTCCGCCTCGTCGTCGTGCTGCATGGAAGCCTGCGTCCCCAGTCAGAAATGGCGCGTCCCCAAACGCACTTCTGCGAACAATGACGGTGGCGTGACCGGTTGGCAAGGGCCGCTATGCTTCGCCCCACCGCTTCAATGTGCCGCAGTCCAGGCCGAACAGGTCGAGCATGCGTCCGACGGTATGCTCGACCATGGCGTCGAGATCGGCCGGCTTCGCGTAGAAGGCCGGCACCGGCGGGGTGATCACCGCGCCCATTTCCGACAGTTGCAGCATGGTGCGCAGATGGCCGGTGTGCAGCGGCGTCTCCCGCACCATCAGCACCAGGCGGCGGCGCTCCTTGAGGGCGACGTCCGCGCTTCGGGTCAGCAGCGACGAGGTCACCCCGGTGGCGATCTCGCTCATGGTGCGGATCGAGCAGGGGGCCACGATCATGCCGATGGTGCGGAACGAGCCCGACGCGGGCGCTGCGCCGATATCGGTGGGGTCGTAGGCGAAATCGGCCAGGGCGCGAACCGCCGCGGGCGTGAGACTGGATTCATGGGCCAGCGTGGTTTCGGCGGCTCGGCTCAGGACCAGATGGGACTGGATGCCGATGCGCCGCAGAATTTCCAGCACCCGGATGCCATAGGGGGCGCCAGATGCGCCGCTGATTCCGACAACGAGGCGCGGCGGAGATGAGTTCATGGCTGAGCCTCCGGCATGGGTATGTTTCCTTCCCGATCGGTTTCAGGGCGGCGCTTGCGCCCGGTGGCGAAGGCCACTTTCCCTGCTGACAAGCCGCCCGGCACAGGCATAGACTTCCTCGGGTGCCTTATCCATCACGGAGGATTGTAATGAGCCTTCAGGACCGGATCGAGTCTTTGAAAGTCCGTCATGCCGCTCTCGAGTCCGCCATCGCGGAAGAGACTCGGCGCCCTTTCCCCAATGAAGTCCAGATCGGCGATCTGAAACGCCAGAAGCTCAAGATCAAGGACGAAATCAACCGCATCGACGGGGTTGCATCTCACTGACGATCCAGGGGTAGCCGTTACCCGCCTACGGGGTGGGATGGGCGCCGAACGTGATCGGATGTGGCCCTGGGCCTGTCGGTCGCCGCGCGCCTTCTCCTGCACGTAGCCTTGCCCTGCCCTAATGGTTGGGCGGCGCTACTCGTTGGGGTGGGCATTGGGGTGAGTGGTATGACCTCCGTCGTCGCGGATATATGTCTAACCGCTTGTTATTCCTGTCGTCGATTGGCCCTTTGCAAAAGCTCTCAAGTTGCGGCATCCTGCCCCACTCGAACGGAGGGGTGCAACCTCCGTCGATGGAGACGGCAGTGACATAAGGGAGCGTCCGCGATGACCAATGCGTATCAACAGGCTTATGACCGCTCGATGAAGGACCCCGAGGGGTTCTGGGCCGATGCGGCGAAGGCCATCGAATGGATCAAGCCCTGGGACAAGGTGCTCGACTCGTCCAACAAGCCGTTCTACCGCTGGTTCGTCGGTGCCGAGTGCAACACCTGCTATAACGCGGTGGACCGGCATGTGAAGGAAGGCCGCGGCGATCAGGCGGCGATCATCTATGACAGCCCGGTCACCAATACCGTTCGCACCATCACCTATTCCCAACTCAAGGACGAAGTGGCGGGCTTCGCCGGCGCGCTGAAGGCGGCGGGCGTCGAGAAGGGCGATCGCGTCATCATCTACATGCCGATGATCGCCGAGGCGGCGGTCGCCATGCTGGCCTGCGCCCGTTTGGGCGCGGTGCACTCGGTGGTGTTCGGCGGTTTCGCTTCCAACGAGATGGCCACCCGCATCGACGACGCCAAGCCGAAGGCCATTGTCACCGCCTCCTGCGGCATCGAGACCAACCGCGTCATCCCCTACAAGCCGCTGCTCGACGCCGCCATCGACATGGCCGAGCACAAGCCGGGAGCCGTCTTCGTGCTGGCGCGGCCGCAGGCCAAGGCCGAGATGATCGCCGGGCGTGACTTCGACTGGGCCGAGGCGGTCAAGGCCGCCAAGCCGGCCGACTGTGTCGCGGTGAAGGCGACCGATCCGCTCTACATCCTCTACACCTCGGGCACCACCGGCCAGCCCAAGGGCGTCGTCCGCGACAACGGCGGCCACATGGTGGCGCTGAAGTGGACCATGTCGGCGGTCTACAACGTCAAGCCG
>CAJANL010000176.1 GCA_903941105.1 uncultured Rhodospirillaceae bacterium | reverse complement strand
TGGGAATGGGGGTCTGCATGGCCAGATTGACCTAGCCGCCCTTCATCTGCACCAGGTCGATGATCAGCTTCTTGGCGTCGCCGCCGTCCTTGGCCGGCTCCTTGGCCGGCGTCGCCTTGCCACCGCCGGTGGCGGCCTCGACGTTCTTCTTGATGGCGTCGACGTTGCTGCCGCCGGTGCCGACCTCATAGGTGACCTCGGGGGCGGCGACGATGATCTCCTTGATCACCACCGGGTCCTTGGTCACCGAACCGGTGTCGATGGCCAGGGTGATCTCGCCCAGGCTGAAGGCGGTGGGGGTCTTGAAGCCGGCCGGGTTGGCGACGGTGAGGCCCTTGATGGTGCCGCGCCCTTCGGACAGCGAGATCTTGACATCGGCCACCCGCACCGGCACGCCGGCCACCTGCGAGCCGAATTTTTCGATGGCGGTCTTGACGATGCCGTCCAGGTTCGACATCAGCAGCGCCACGGCGATGCCGAAAATGACGATCGACGCCACCGCGACCCCGATGAAGATCTTTATGGTCTTTGGCATTGGGCACCCCTCCCCACAGAGTATTTCCTTCGTCAGTCTCGCGCAGGGGGGGAGGAGAGTCCAGTGACGGACGGTGACGATGTGCTTAACGCCGCCCTGGCTCCAGCAGGGACTGTAGACCGTCGCCCAGCAGGTTGAAGGCGAGAACGGTGAGCAGGATGGCGGCCCCCGGCCAGACCGCCAGGGCGGGCGCGCTCCACACCACGTCCATGGCGCCGGTCAGCATGTTGCCCCACGACGCCAGCGGCGGACGGATGCCCAGTCCGAGGAAGGACAGGGCACTCTCGACCAGGATGATGTTGCCCACCGACAGGGTGGCCGCCACCACGATGGGCGAGGCGACGTTGGGTAGCACATGGCGGACCATGATGCGGCCCGGCCCGGCGCCCAGCGCTTCGGCGGCGCGGACATAGTCGCGGGTGCGGACGCTCAGGGCCGAGGCGCGCACCAGACGGGCCACCGTGGTCCAGCCCACCAGGCCGATGATCACCACCAGCCGGCCGACGGCGAAGGCCTCGGAGCCCATCACCTCGGGCGACAGGCCCAGCTTGCCGGGATCGATGGCGGCCAGCACGATCAGCAGCGGCAGCAGCGGCAGCGCCATCACGCCATCGGTGAGGCGCATCAGGGCGGCGTCAATGGCACCGCCGAGATAGCCGGCCAGCAGCCCGACCCCGGTGCCGATCAGGGCCGCCAGCACGGCGGTGGCGGCCGCGACGGCCAGCGACACCCGGCCGCCATGGGCCAGCCGGGCCAGCAGGTCGCGGCCCAGTTCGTCGGTGCCCAGGGGATGTTCGGGCGAGGGCGGCGCGAAGCGGGCCAGCAGGTCGAGCGCTTCGGGGTCGGGCAGCAGCCAGGGCGCCAGCAGCGCCAGCACGGCGAGGCCGACCAGCACCACCAGGGCGGCGACGGACTCGCCCTTCATCGGAAGCTCACCCGGGGATCGAGCCAGCCATAGGCGAGGTCGGCGAGGATGGAGCCGGCCAGGGTCATGGCGGTGGCCAGCAGCAGGCCGGTCAGCGCCAGATTGAAGTCGTTGCCCATCACCGATTCGTAGATCAGCCGGCCCATGCCCGGCCAGGCGAACACCGTCTCGGTGATCAGGGCGCCCGAGAACAGCCCGCCCAGTTCGAGGGCGACGATGGTGGTCACCGGCAGCATGGCATTCCTCAGCGCGTGGCGCAGCACCACCCGGGCGGGGCCGCAGCCCTTGGCCCGCGCGGTGCGGATGTAGTCGTGGCGCCACTCGGCCAGCATGGCGGCGCGCATGTGGCGGGCGTACTGGCCGATGCCGGCGAGGCCCAGGGTGGCCACCGGCAGCACCAGATGGCGTAGGCGGTCGGCCACGTCGCCGCCGTTCGCGCCGGTGATGGTCGACATGCCGCCGGCCGGCAGCCAGCCGAGGGTGACCGAGAAGACGACGATCAGCATCAGGCCGAGCCAGAACACCGGCACCGACACCGAGGCGAAGGCCAGCAGGTTGATGGCGTGGTCGACGGCCGAGCGGGGCCTCAGCGCGGCCAGGATGCCCAGCGGCAGCGCCACCACCAGCGACAGCGCCAGGCTGCACGCCATCAACAACGCGGTGTTGGCCAGTGCCGGAGCCATGGCCGCCGCCACCGGCCGGGCATAGAGCCGCGAATAGCCGAGCTCGCCCTGCGCCACCTGGGCCAACCACAGCAGATAGCGTTCCGTCCACGGCTTGTCGAGGCCGTACAACGCCTTCAGCCGCGCCGCATCGGCAGGGGTGAGGTGGGGGTCGCCGGCAATCATCAGGTCGATGGGATCACCCGGCATCAACCCCATCAGGCCATAGACCACGAACGACATCACCAGCAGCACCGCCAGCGATTGCAGCGCTCGGGAGAGCAGGTGGCGGGTCATGCCATGAGCCCTCTCCCCTGGCGGGAGAGAGCAGGGTGAGGGGGGATTGGCGTGCGGCTCACTCCCATCGCCAGCTTTCCACCCACAGCGGCGAGGGGTCCTGATGGCCGGTGGGCTCGACGCCCTTCAGGCCCTTGGGCAGGATGAAGGCGTCGGCGCGGAAATACAGCGGCAGCGCGGGAAGGTCGGTGGCGTAGAGGTGTTGCAGCTCGCGCCACAGCGCCTTGCGGCGGGGGCGGTCGAGTTCGGTCTCGATGGCATCGATCAGGGCGTCCATCCTGGGATTGGCGTAGCCGGTGTAGTTCTGGCCCGACCAGTTGTTTTCCGCCGTCGGGATCATGCCCGAGTGCAGGGTCGAGCGCGGCACGCTCTCGGGGGCCGAATACCACGCGAACATGGCGAGGTGGGGAAACTTCCGCCGCGTCACCGTCTCGCCGAAGAACACCCGCGGCGGCTCGGATTTGAGGCGGACCTCGACCCCGACCTTGCGCCATTGCGATTGCAGGACCTGCGCCACCAGCTCGCGCGAGCGGTTGCCGGCGGTGGTGCCCAGTTCGAGCGCCAGGGCCTCGCCCTTGTCGTTGCGGCGCATGCCGCCCGCGCCGGCCTTCCAGCCGGCGGCGTCCAGCAGCGCCGCCGCCTTGGCCGGGTCATAGGGATAGGCCGGAACATCGCCGGCGAACACCCAGTCCAACGGCGGCACCAGCGAATGGGCCACCGGCTGGCGGCCGTCGAACAACTGCTTCGACAGCGCCTCGCGGTCCAGCGCATGCATCAGGGCGTGGCGGACGCCGCGGTCGGCCAGCACCGGGTTCGACTGATTGACGTCCAGGTGCTCATAGACCAGGCTGGGCTTGTACACCACCGCGAAGCGGGCGCCATTGCGCTTCTCGAAGGCGATGGCCTGATCGAGCGGCAGGCCGAGTTCGCCGGCGATCATGTCGACACCGCCGGCCAACAGATTGGCCTCCAGCGCCGCCGTGTTCTCCACCGCCCGGATGACGAGGCGGCGGAAGGCCGGCCTTGGTCCGGCCCAGTAGGCATTGGGTTCCAGCACCACGTGACTGCCCTGCACCACGACGGAGATGCGGTAGGGGCCGTTGTAGAGACCCGGATTGGTGCTGTCCTGGTCGTAGGCGGTGCGGTTGCGATACTCGGCCGGCGCGGCGGCGAAGCGCGCCTTCTCGATATGAGCCGGCAGCAGGCGGAAATCGTTGACGGCGTTGTAGTCGAAGCTCAGCCGGTCGAGGTGCAGGGTGAAGGTCTTGGCGTCCTTGACGTCGATGCGCTGGATGCGGCGGAACAGCTCGGCCGAGGCGACCCCCGACTGTGGATGCTTGCCCACCTCCCAGGTGAACACCACGTCGGCGGTGGTCACCGGGGTGCCGTCGGCCCATTTGGCGTCGGCCTTCAGGGTGTAGGTGATGGCGACGCCCTTGCCCTCGGCCTTGGCCAGCCCGTTCTCGATGGTGGGGAGTCGCTCGCACAGCATGCAGACCAACTGCCATCCGGCGTCGTAGGCGGTGATCGGCCGGTGGGCGAAGGCCAGTACGTAGCTTTTTGCCAGCATGGACTCGATGGCCGGATGCAGCGTCGCCGGAAACTGGGTGACACCGATGGCCAGTTCATCCTTGGCGGAGGCGGGCTGCGCCAGGCAGGGCAGCAGCAAAAGGGCAAGGATCAGGCGGCGCATGGTCACTCCCGGGGGCTTGTCGGTGATGATCCTATCATTGCCGCAATTGGTCGTCAGCCTCGGCTCTAGGCTTGCCCGCACAAGGCGAGGAGGAGCATGATCCAATGGGAATAGGCGAGGGGGGAAGGCGTGCTCCAGGCCAAGTCACCTGACATCGACCTCAGGGCCGGCATGGAAGCCGGTTTGCGCTTCGCCACCCTGGTGACGCCCACCGGCGGATTCGCCGATCTGCGCTGGCGCGATATCGAGACCTGGCGGCCCAGCGACGGCTTCCTGTGGATCCATCTGGAGCGCGACGATCCCGTCGCCCAGACCTGGCTGCGCGAGCGCAGCGGCATCGACCCGCTGGTCGCCCTCGCCCTGGTCGCCGAGGAGAGCCGCCCCCGCGTCCAGGATGTGGACGACGGCCTGATGGTGGTGCTGCGCGGCGTCAACGTCGCCGACGATCCCATGGAGGCCGAACTGGTGCCCATCCACGTCTGGATGGAGCCGTTCCGCTGCGTCTCGTTGCGCGACAAGGATCACCAGTTGTCGGCGTTGCGCGACATCCGCCTGCTGCACATGAACAAGCGCGGCCCGCGCACCGCCGGTTTCCTGATGGCGGTGATCGCCGAGAAGGTGGTCGATCATCTGGGTGTGGTGATCGAGGGCATCGAGACCGAGGTCTCGGAGTTGGAGGATCGGGTGGTCGCCGGTGTCGCCATCGACAGCGACTACCGCATTGACATCGCCCGCGCCCGGCGCCGCGCCATCGAACTGCGCCGCTCTCTGGGGCCGCAGCGTGATGCCTTGTACAAACTGGAGCATGACGATGCCCCCTGGCTGGAGGTTGATGCCAAGCGCCGCCTGCGCGAGGTCACCGACCGGCTGGTGCGCGACATCGAAGACCTCGACGAATTGCGCGACCGCGCCACCGTGCTGCACGAGGATCTTTCGGCGCAGATATCCGAGCGTATCGCCAAGACCTCCAACCGGCTGACCTCGGTGGCGGCGATGCTGCTGCCGCCGACCCTGATCACCGGCCTGCTCGGAACCAATATCGGCGGCATCCCCGGCGCCCAGAGCGACAATGCCTTCGCCATCCTGTGCGGCCTCCTCGTCGCGCTGGTGCCGGTCAACTGGGTGGTGCTGAAACTGCTGAAGTGGCTGTAGCCGCCCACCGGGGCCGCGGCCAAGCGAGCGGAGCGAGCACCCGGCGAGGGCCACTTCATTCTAGGAGGCACCTAGCCCCGCCCGCCCAATTCCGCCGCCGCCGCGCGGCTTTCCTTTTCCAGCAGTTCGATGCGCACCCGGGTGGTGCCCTGGTCTTGGAAACTCAGCAGTTTGGCCGCCCTCTTCGAGACATCGAGCACCCTGTCGGCCACGAACGGCCCGCGGTCGTTGACGCGCACGATGAGGCTGCGGCCATTCTCCAGGTTGGTCACCCGCACGATGGAGGGCAGCGGCAGGGTCTGGTGTGCGGCGGTGACGTCGTTCTGATCGAAGCGTTCGCCGTTGGCGGTGAGCTTGCCGTGGAAGTTCTTGCCGTACCACGACGCCCGGCCCTCGACATCGTAGTCGTAGTCGACCCGGGGATAGTACCAGCGCCCAGCGATCCGGTAGGGATTACCGACGCGGTACACCGGCTTGGCCGGCGGTTGGCCGGGGCGTTCGCGCTCCACGCGGGGGAACGCGGCCACTTCGGGTTCGGGCGGTGGTGCGGGTGGCTCGGGCGCACCGACACAGCCCGCCACCGACAGCGCCATCAGCAGCGCAACCCCCCGTATCCCGGCCATGGCATCCTCCTCGAAAGAGGTATCAGCTTAGGCTCGGGATGGGGAACGGCTGCAACGGCGATGGGGCCGTGTCCACCAAATGACACGGCTCACCCCGCCTCCACCGCAAAGCAGTGCAGGATGTCCTCGAAGCCGCCGTCGATGTTCTCGGGGGCGATCTGGGCGAAGGAATCGAGGATGATCACCGCGTTGAGGGCTGCATCGCGGGTCACCGCGTTGCGCAACCGTTCGGCCAGCGCCGCGTTGACGATGGATAGCTCGGCGTAGTTGGCCTTGAACTCGTCGAGGCTGAGATCGGGGGCCTGTCCCGACAGCTTGGCGGTGATGAACAGCCCCAGCAGGTGGGCGCCCAGCGAGCGGAACACCGTCTCGCGCTCGTCGGAAAACGGCAGGTGGAAGCGGGACATGGGGCGCAGGAACCGGGTGCGCGGGCAACCCGAGGTGGCGCAGACCAGCCCCACCAGCGAGGCCGCCGCCGCCTGGATGGTGGTCTTGGAGACGATGACGCGGTTGGGTGTCTCCACCTCGACCACCGCTTTTTCGTAGGACGGCTTGGCCTCGAACGCCGGCAGGAACATGGCGAGGCCCACCGCGGCGGGGCAGTGGGTGGTTTCGTCGGGCAACGGGCAATTGGCGCAGCGCTCATAGGCCAGCTTGGTCCAGCTCGGCCTCGGCGACGTGGCGGGCACCTGCAATTGGAACGTGGCGTCGTCGAATTTGAGATCGACAACGATTCGCTCGGACTCGGTGGTGAAGAAGCGATAGGTGATGCTCTGCGGCATGGTGCCCCCGGGGAATTGAGTCCGTTCACCAGTGAAACGCCGTCGGCCCCATGAGGTCAACAGCAGAGACTCTTTCTCGTCGCCCCCCGCATCGTCTATGATTGCGCCGGTGACGGCCATTGGGGGAGCAGGGTATGTTCCTGCGGCATTTCGACGACGAGCAACGCAAGCAATTGCTGATCGTGGCCTTTCAGATGATGGTGGCCGACGGTATCGTCCGGGACTCCGAGAAGGATGTGCTGGAAGCGCTGAAGCAGGAGCTTCACGTCTATCAGGTCGACCGCGAGGAGGCCTCGTTGGGGGTGCGGTTGGATGTGTTCGATGACCATCGCAGCCGGATCGCCGCCATGTTGAAGCTGATCTCCATCGCGTTGGTGGATCAGGATTACCACGAGAGGGAACTGAAGGTGATGGTTCGCTGTGGCCGCGAATTCGGGCTGTCCATCGACGAGATGAAAGCCATCACCGATTGGGGCCGCAAGCATTATCAGTTGGTCAAGGAGGCCGAGGACCTGATCGCCGCCACCTCTCCCTGACGCTAGTCCTCTTTGACCAGAGCCCGGCGCAATCGCTTCACCCCCAGGATGACGGCGCCGACGATGACGGGAATGGCGATCAGGGCGGCGATGTCGGGGTCGAGTGGAACCCCCACCCCCTTGAGGCCCTTGATGGCGTAGGTGGTCAGGCCCAGCAGGTAATAGCTGATGGCCACCACCGACAGGCCCTCCACCGTCTCCTGCAGGCGAAGCTGCACTTGGGCGCGGCGGTTCATGGAGTGCAGCAGGTCGCGGTTCTTTTCCTCCAGCGCGATGTCGACTCGGGTGCGCAGCAGGTCACCGGCCCGCGCCGTGCGCCGGGCCAGCAGTTCCTGGCGCTCGGCCACCGATCGACAGGTGTTCATGGCCGGAGACAGCCGGCGATCCATGAACTCCTCGATGGTCTGGAAGCCGGGAATACGCTCCTCGCGCAGTTCGGCGATGCGCTGGCCGACGATGGCGTAATAGGCCCGTGCCGCGGCCAGCCGGAAACTGGTGTCGGCGTCCAGCCGTTCGGCCTCGGCCGCCAGGGCGGTCAGGCGTTCCAGCAGTTCGCGGTCGTTCTGGGCGACGGCCGGGTCGGCCAGCTCGATGACAATGTCGGCCAGGGCGCGATCCATGCGCGCCACCTCGCCGTTGGCGCGCCGGGCGGCGGGGAAGGCCAGCAGCGCCATCATGCGATAGGTCTCGATTTCCAGCAGTCGCTGCATCAGCCGGCCGGTCTGGCCCCGGGTCAGGCCGTGGTCGCACAGCAGCAGCCGTCCGAAGCCGTCGGCGTGCAGGCGGAAATCGGTCCATGCCTCGCCGGCGGTGCCCACCACCTTCGAGGCGATCAGGGCATTGCCCTCGAACACCGCCGCCACCGCGTCGGCGTCGCGCGGCGTGGCGTCGCAGGCGAAATGCACCGCGGTGACGGCAGAGCCCGGCAGGCGTTCCAGCCAGTCGCGCGGCACCAGGTCGAGGGCGGTGGTCTCGAACGGATGGTCGAAGGCGTCGAAGCGCAGGAAGGTGTAGGAGGAGAATTCGCCGTGTCGTTCCCAACGCAGCCGTAGCGCGCCCAGGTCGCGGGTCAGGTGGGTGGCGCCGTCGCCGGGAGGCTCGGCACCGTGAACCGAGAGCAGCTCGGCCAGGAAGGCGTGCTCGACGGCTACGGCGAGACCGTCATGCAGCACCGCCAGATGGCTGGCGCGTACCGGCGCCGTCAGTTGTTCGTAGGGCCGCGCATGCACCTCGCCGGCCAGGGCGCGGCGCAGGGCGTGCTCGTTCAGGACCGAGGTGCGGGGAGAGGCGGCCTCGGCCATGCGGCGCCGCTATTCCGGGCTCTCGCCCTTAAGGCGCTCGATGCGAGCCCCGCAGGCAGCCAGCTTTTCCTCGACCCGCTCATAGCCGCGGTCGAGGTGGTAGACGCGGTTGATCAGGGTCTCGCCCTCGGCGGCCAGCCCGGCCAGAACCAGGGATACCGATGCCCTGAGGTCGGTGGCCATCACCGGCGCGCCCGAGAGATGGGGCACGCCGCGCACGATGGCCGAGGCGCCGTGCACGTTGATGTTGGCGCCCATGCGGGTCATCTCGGGGACGTGCATGTAGCGGTTCTCGAAGATGGTCTCGGTGATCATCGAGGCGCCGTTGGCGGTGGACAGCAGCGCCATCAGCTGCGCCTGCATGTCGGTGGGAAAGCCGGGATACGGCTCGGTCATGATGTCGATGCCGGTGATGTCGCCCAGCACCGCGACGCGCATGCCGCGCGGCGTCTCCTCGACGGTGACGCCGCACTCGCGCAGCACCTTGGTCACCGATTCCATCAGGTCGAAGCGGGCGCCCACCAACTCGACGTCCCCCCGGGTGATGGCGGCGGCCACGGCATAGGAGCCGGTCTCGATGCGGTCGGGCACCACGCTGTATTGGGCGCCGTGCAGCCGCTCCATGCCCTGGATGCGCAGGGTTCCGGTGCCGATGCCCTCGATGTGCGCCCCCATGGCCACCAGGCAGTTGGCGAGGTCGGTGACCTCGGGCTCGCGGGCGGCGTTGGCGATGACGGTCTCGCCCTCGGCCAGGGTGGCGGCCATCAGGGTGTTCTCGGTGCCGCCGACGGTGACTTGCGGGAAGATGATGTGGGCGCCCTTGAGGCGGCCGCTGACCTCGGCGGCGATATAGCCTTCCTGGAGGTCGATTACGGCGCCCATCTGTTCCAGCGCCTTGAGGTGCAGGTTGACCGGACGGGTTCCGATGGCGCAGCCGCCGGGCAGGCTGACTCGCGCCCGGCCACAGCGGGCCAGCAACGGCCCCAGCACCAGCACGCTGGCGCGCATGCGCCGCACCAGATCGTAGGGGGCGGTGGTGTTGAGGATCTCGGCGGCGGTGAGTTCGAGCACCCGGCCGGTGTGGCCGCCGCGCGGGTCATGGCCGTTCAGGGCCATGCGCACGCCGTGCTGGGCCAGCAGGTTGGCCATGGTGGTGATGTCCACCAGATGCGGCAGGTTGGACAGTGACAGAGTCTCGTCGGTGAGCAGGCACGCCGGCATCAGCGTCAGGGCGGCATTCTTGGCGCCACCGATGGGGATGATGCCCTTCAGGGATACACCACCGTGGATGCGAATACGGTCCATTCTGCTTCCTTCTCGATCAGGCCCCCCCTTTAGCGCGGCGGAGTAACGTTGGTCAAGGCGTGGCTAGCGCTTGTCTTCGTACAGCCCCTCCAGCGCAGGCCCGAACTGCTCGCGGATGCGGTGGCGGCGGATTTTCAGCGTGGGGGTCATCATGCCGTTGGCCACCGAGAACGGCTCGGCCGACAGGGTGAAGCGGCGAACCTTCTCGATGGCGGAGAGCCGGTGGTTGACCCGTTCCACCGCGGCGCCGACGGCGCGGCGGAATTCGGTGGTCGTGATCAGCGAGGACAGAGATGGGTCGAGGCCCCGTTCGCCGGCCCAGGCGGCGGCCCAGTCCTCGGTGGGGACCAGCAGGGCCACCAGATGCGGCCTGCGGTCGCCGTGTACCATGGCCTGGGCGATCTCCGGCTCCAGGGTCAGGAAGCCCTCCACACGCTGCGGCGAGACGTTGTCGCCGCCCGAGTTGACGATGATGTCCTTCTTGCGGTCGGTGATGCGGATATAGCCGTCGGCGTCCATCTCGCCCACGTCGCCGGTATGCAGCCAGCCGTCCCGGATGGCGGCGGCGGTGGCGGCGGGATCGTTCCAGTAGCCCTGCATCACCAGCTCTCCCCGCACCAGGATTTCTCCGTCGGCGGCGATGCGAACCTCGACATCCTCCATGGGCGGCCCCACCGTCTTCAGCCGCACGCGGCCGGGCGGGTTGCAGCTGACCACCGGCGCCGACTCGGTCTGGCCGTAGCCTTGCAGGATCCTCACCCCCAGCGCGGTGAAGAACTGCCCCAACTCGTAGCCCAAGGGCGCGCCCCCCGAGACGAACGCCTTCAGCCGGCCGCCGAAGCGGGTGCGGATCTTGTCGCGCACCAGGCGCTCCAGCGCCCGGTCGGCCAGGGCGTCCAGCACTCCCAGACGGCCCTCGATGCGCTTGACGCCCAGGGCCAGAGCGGCCTCGAACAGAGTCCGCCTCATGCCGCCGGCGAGGTGCACTCCCTTGAGGATGCGGGCGCGCATGGTCTCGTAGAGGCGGGGCACCGCGGTGACGATGGTGGGGCGGACCTCCAGCATGTTGGCCGCCAGCCGGTCGATGCCCTCGGCGTAGTAGATTTCGGCGCCCAGCGAGATGGGGAAGTACAGCCCGGCGGTGTGCTCGTAGGCGTGCGACAGCGGCAGGAACGACAGGAAGACCTCGTCGCCCAGGCCCAGCCCGGCCAACAAGGTGGCGGCGCCCATGCAGTTGGAGAGGATGGCGCCGTGCGACAGCATCACCCCCTTGGGCGCGCCGCCGGTACCCGAGGTGTAGATCAGGCAGGCGGTGTCGGTGCGGCCGGCGTCGTGGGGCGGCGGCGCGGTCTCGCCCAACTCCAGTACCTGTTGCCATGACAGCAGCGGTGCGCCCGAGGATTGGCTGAGGGTGGGCCGCTCCATGGCGATCACCACCGGCGGCTGGTCGGCCTGCCAGGCGGCGGCCATCACCTTCTCGGCCAAAGCGCGGGTCGAGGCGATGGCGAAGCGGGCGCCCGAGTTGTTGAGGATGTGCAGGTGGTCGGCGGTGGTGTTGGTGGTATAGGCCGGCACGCTGACGCCGCCGGCCGCCATGATGGCGAGGTCGGCCAGCGCCCACTCCGGCCGGTTCTCGGACACCAGGGCCACCCGTTGCCCCGGCTCCAGCCCCAAGGCCCGGAGCCCGCCGGCCAGCGCCGTCACCGTGGCGGCGGCCTCACCCCATGAGGTGGCCCGCCAGGCTCCATCCCGCTTGGCCCAGAGGAACGGACGCTCGCCGAGGCGGGCCGCCTGGGCGAAGAACATGGCGGGAAGGCTGTGGCAGGAGCGGTAATCGAATGCCATCGAGGAACTCCGGTTACACAGGTGCGAGCCACCCTTGGAGACGCAACGCTCCATGTATAAACGGACTCGGCCGAACTGGCATTCATTCCAAAGCAAATGCCAGGGTTCGGGTGACCCCCGGCCCCCGGCGCCAGCCGTCGGATCGTTTGCCGTCAGCCCTTCGGACTGCTCCTGAGCCTGAACGCCTCCCCCTGAAAAGGCCCAAAGGGCCGTCTCGAAGGGGGCTGCGAATATGTGTGCCTACTGCCCGATGAACATGGTCAGGCCGGTGCTCAGCAGCGCGGTGAAGCCGATGCCGACGGCCACCAGGAACAACGTCTTGACGGCGGCGGTCTTGATGCGGCAGCGGGTGGGGCTCTGGGAGGTGGCGCAGTCGTTCATGGTGGCCTCATTGATCTAGATCAAAAAAGTATTAGTTAAGCCCCGTTCGGAGCAAGCGGGAGACTAACTTATTCGCTTCAAAGAAATCAATCGCTCTTGTTAGGGAGGAACGGGCCACCCGAAGGTGTTGGTTTGTGCGGGTTATTCCACATTCATCGTAATGGCATTATCAATTGATGCATCTTGCGTAACTATTACCCATGTCATCAGTAGGGACTTGCCCAGGACATCGTCAAGCTTACTCCGAAGGCGCAGGTGCCGGAGGTGCTTGGCGGAGGCTTTCCGAGGGGGAGGCCTAAATACGCATTCCTCTTCCGAATTAAGATCCGAAAGTGTTAGGGTCTAGCTCTTCCGGGTGGGTTAGCCCTGACCGGATCGGTATTCGTGGAGAAGATGAGGAGCCGTTGATGTCCGCTGCCGTTCAGGCGAAGGCGCAGGCGCGCCTGCTGCTGTCGGGGAATGACGCCATTGCGCGCGGTGTGTGGGAGGCGGGCTGCAAGGTCGCGACCGCCTATCCCGGAACGCCTTCCACCGAGATTCTGGAGAGCCTGTCGCTCTATCCCGACCTCTATTCCGAATGGTCGATCAACGAGAAAGTGGCAATGGAGGTGGCGATCGGCGCCTCCATGTCGGGCGCGCGCGCCTTTTGCGCCATGAAGCATGTGGGCATGAACGTCGCCTCCGACGCCTTCATGACCATCACGGTGGCCGGCGTGGTCGGCGGGCTGGTGGTGGCGGTGGCCGACGATGTCGGCATGTCGTCGTCGCAGAACGAGCAGGACTCGCGCTTTTGGGGCCGCTTCGCCCATGTTCCGGTCCTGGAGCCGGCGGACAGCCAGGAAGCGCTGGAGATGGCCAGATACGCCTTCGAGCTGTCGGAGCAATTCAATACCCCGGTCATCCTGCGCCTGACCACCCGGGTGTGCCACGTCAAGGCGGTGGTCACCACCGGTGAGCGTGTCTCGAAGCCCATCGGCGGCTTCCAGCTCGACGCCAAGCGCTGGGTGATGACTCCGGCCAATGCCAAGAACCGCCTGCCGGCGCAGCTGGCGCGCGAGGATGGCTTGCGCACCCTGGCCGAGACTTCGCCGCTCAATGTCTTCGAGGACGGCTCGGACCGCCGTATCGGCTTCGTCACCAGCGGGCCGGCCTATATGCATCTGCGCGAGTGCTTCCCCGACGCCCCGGTGCTCAAGCTGGGCCTGACCTATCCGGTGCCGGTGGCGCTGGTGCGCGAACTGGCGGCCAAGGTCGAGCATGTGGTGGTGGTCGAAGAGACCGAGCCCTTGATGGA
Source organism: uncultured Rhodospirillaceae bacterium (assembly GCA_903941105.1). Taxonomy (GTDB): domain Bacteria; phylum Pseudomonadota; class Alphaproteobacteria; order Rhodospirillales; family Magnetospirillaceae; genus CAJANL01. The sequence continues at coordinate 35,732 of CAJANL010000176.1, read as the reverse complement.
AAACGAGCTCAAGGCCGCCGGCATGCTGGAAATCCACGGCAAGGACCTGCTGCCGCGCATCGGCGAGCTGTCCCCGGCCGTGCTGGTGCCGGCCATCTACAAGTTCCGTGGCGAGGAGCCGCCGCCGGTTTCCACCTACGTCAAGATCGACCCCTTCCCCCGGCCGCCCACCATGTGTCCGGCCTGCCCGCATATGGGCGTCTATTACACCCTGTCGCGGTTGCGCAAGCGGCTGCAGATCTCGGGTGATATCGGCTGCTACACCCTGGGCGCCGGCCATCCCTGGAACGCGCTCGACAGCACCATCTCCATGGGCGCCTCCATGGGCATCGCGCTGGGCATGGACAAGGCGCGCTCGGAAGAGACCAAGGACAAGGCGGTGCTGGCGGTGATCGGCGATTCCACCTTCCTGCACATGGGCATGCAGGGGCTGCTGGACATCGTCTACAACCGCGGCAACGTCACCGCGCTGATTCTCGACAACCGCACCACCGGCATGACCGGCGGCCAGAACCATGCCGGCACCGGCAAGGGCCTGCATGGCGAGGACACTCCCCGTGTCGACTTCGTCAAGCTGGTGGAGGCGCTGGGCGTCAAGCCCGAGCGTATCCGCAAGCTCGACCCCTACCAACTGCCGGTGCTGTGGAAGGCCATCCGCGAGGAGATCGAGGTCCCAGAGCCTTCGGTGATCATCACCGACCGGCCCTGCGTGCTGACCGAGTTTTACGACAGGCTCAAGCCGTACAAGATGCTGGACGACGTCTGCAACGGCTGCGGCAACTGCGTCAATGTCGGCTGCCCGGCCATCACGGTACGCCGGAGCGAGACCAAGACTCTGGCCAACGGCACCTCCCGCGACCTCAAATTCACCACCATCGATACCGCTATGTGCACCGGTTGCCACATGTGCGTCGAGTCCTGCGGACCCGGCGCCATCGTGTTCTCTGGCCAATAGGGAGAGCCGTGATGGACAATGTCATCACCAACATCCTGGTCTGCGGCATCGGCGGCCAGGGCGTCATGACCGCCGCCGAGATTCTCTCCCAGGCCGCCATCGCCCGCGGCTACGACGTCAAGAAGTCCGAGGTGGCCGGCATGGCCCAGCGTGGCGGCGTCGTCACCAGCCATGTGCGCTTCGGCAAAAAGGTGTGGTCGCCGGTGATCACCCAGGGCACCGCCGACATCCTGGTCGCCTTCGAGGTCGCCGAGGGCTCGCGGTGGGCTGACTACCTGCGGCCCGGGGGTGTGGCCATGGTCAATACCATCCGTCTGCCGCCGCCGGTGGTCTCGGCCGGCCTGTTCAAGTATCCCGATGACCCCGTGGCGCAGATGCGGGCCGCCGGGGTGACGGTCTACGACTTCGACGCCGGCGCCATCGCCCGCGCGTTGGGCGACCTCAAGCTGGTCAACACCATCATGCTGGGTGCCATCGCCGACTATCTGCCGTTCCCCGCCGCGGATGTCGAGGAGCAGATCGTCGGTCGCTTTCGCGAGCGCAAGCCGGCCATGGTGGCGGTCAATCAGCAGGCCTTCGATCAGGGCCGTGCGGCCGCCCGCGAGCGTGCCGAAAGCACCCGTCTGCTGGCCGCCGCGAACCAGTAGAATAATGACCTTAATACCAATTCTCCGGGGAAGGGCGTGCCCTTCCCCTTTTTTTTGCCCGGCGTTCTGATAGTTTGGGGCAACGTCTATTAGGGGATTGGGCATGTCCGTTGATCTCGCCGCACTTAAGGTTTTGGTGGTCGACGACCAGGAATTCGTCCGCACCATCGTCAAGAAGATGTTGACGCAGATTGGCGTCGGCGCCGTGGTTGATGCCTTCGATGGCAATTCGGCGCTGATGGTGCTGGAAAAAGAGCAGCCAGATCTGGTCATCTGCGATATCCAGATGCGTCCCATGGACGGCTTTGGTTTCGTCAGGATGCTGCGCGCCCTGCCGCATGGCCGCAATCTGCCGGTGATCATGCTCACCGCCCATGCCGACGCCGCCACCGTGGCGCGGGCCCGCGAATTCGCGGTCGAAGCCTTTCTGGCCAAGCCGGTGCTGCCGCCGGCGCTGAAGGAAAAGATCATCCGGGTGATGGAGAGCGCTAGGGCGTAATCCCTTCGCAGGTCACGGCGGGGCAGGGGGAGGACGCTTGGCGGCGATGCCCCGCGGCCCCATATGCTGGGAATGCATCGACGCCTGTTCGCCTTCCTTGCGCTGCTGCTGTTGTTGATGGGCAGTGCTTCATGTTCCGGTCCACCCGCCGCGCCGCCGCCGGGCGGTGACCTCGACCGGTTGTTCCAACGTCTTCAAAGCACCCAGAGCGAAGAGGAAGCCCAGCGTGTCGAGGTCGCCATCCGGCGCGTCTGGTCGCGATCGGGCCGCGCCGGGGTCGATGCCCTGGCCGCCCACGCCGTCGAGGCCATGCACGCCGGACAATACAATCAGGCGCTGGCCTTCCTCGACAAGGTGGTCGAAACGGCGCCGCAGTTCGCCGAGGGCTGGAACCTGCGTGCCACTGTCCACTACCTGCGGGACGATTTCCGCCCGGCGGTTGCCGATATCGGCCATGTGCTGTCCTTGGAGCCACGCCATTTCGGCGCCTTGGCCGGGCTGGGCCGCATCATGCTGGAGATGGAGGACAGGAAGGCGGCGCTGTGGGCCTTCGAGCGGGCGCTGGCCGTCAATCCCCACCTGCCCGAGGTCCGCGACCAGATCGAGCAATTGCAGGACGAACTGGCCGGATTGCCGATTTGAGCATTCCCTTGCCTTGAAGCAGTTTGGAGCCCTGGAGCATCTTGGGCAATTTCGGCAGTCGCTGCACCTCGGCCAGTCGGCGATGCAGGAAGTCCCAGGTTGCGGCGCAGCCATCGCTGGGGTCGTCCAGCCAATACAGCACGGTGGCGGCATAGACCGCGGCCAGGCTGGCGCGGCGGGTGAAATGGGAGAAGTCCGCCGACACATGGCCGCAGGCCGCCCAGACCGCATCGGCGGTGCGCCATGTCAACCGCGCCGCCAGCCCGACGTTCTGCGGCAACGCCAGCAGCCCCAGGGCGCGACGGATGGATTCGCGCGAGCCCGACCAGGGCTCAAGCCGCAGCTTGACCGCCTGGAAGACCCGTTCGCCCGTCCGCAGGGTCTGGCTCGACCGGGCCGCCAGGTCGCGGGCCATGATGCGGTCGGCGTAGGCGGTGAAATGGGCCACCGCCTCGATGGGGCCGCCCGGAAACAGGCGATCCGGCGCGCCGTCGTCGAGGCCAAGGTCGCGCGCCGCCTCGCGAAGCGCCGTTCTGGTCCAGCCGTCGAAGGCGGCGTGCGGTACCGCCGCCACCACCAAATCGTCGCATCGGTCCTCGGTGCTCATAGTAGTTTTCCATTCCTGTCGAATATCGCAGCCCAGCCCCTTCCCAAGCGCGAATGACTGTGCTATCAACGCCGCTTCCCGGACGGCACTTCTGCCGTGCGACGGGGTGGTTGTTCCAGCGTAGAGGAGCGGTGACGAAACGTGCAAGTTCTCGTTCGTGACAACAACGTCGACCAAGCCCTGAAGGCGCTCAAGAAAAAGATGCAGCGCGAGGGCGTCTTCCGCGAGATGAAGCTCCGCCGCAACTATGAGAAGCCGTCCGAGCGTCGCGCCCGCGAAAAGGCTGAAGCCGTTCGCCGCGCCCGTAAGCTCGAGCGCAAGCGTTTGGAGCGTGAGGGCTTCTAGGGAAGCCTATCGGTTCCGTCTAGGTTATTCGTCCGGCAGCCGTTGAGGCCGCCGGGCGTTTTGACTTGATTTAATGCCATTCCACCCTCATCCTGCGAAACTTTCAGGTGTGATCTTTTGCCCGTTGGGGCACAGGCCGAACCCTGATAACTTTTCCTGGGGAATTCGCTAGCTGCGGACCGGCGAGGGGCGTATGGATTTCATCAAGAATTTGGGGATCGGGCGCCGTATCGCCCTGGCCTTTCTGTTGCCGGTCTTCGGCCTGATCGCCTATTCGGGTTGGGTCATCGTCGAGCGCTGGCTCATCGCCCGCGAGGCCAGCGGCCTGATCAGCATGGCATCGCTGGCCGCCGACATCAGTGCCGCGGTGCACGAGTTGCAGAAGGAGCGCGGTGCCTCGTCGCTGTTTGTCGCTTCCGGCGGCAAGCAGTTTGGCGACAAGGTCGCGGCGCAGCGCAAGGACTCCGATGCCGCCATCGAGCGCCTGGAAAAGGCGTTGGGTGCCGCCGACGCCAAGGCGTTGGGCAAGGCCCTGGCCGATGGCCGCAGCGCGCTGGCCGGCCGCATTCAGCTGCGCCAGCAGATCGACGCCCTCAGCACGGACCGCAATACCGTCTTCAAGACCTACACCGTCATGATCAAGCTGCAGCTCGACATGGTCGGCAGCCTGGCGGTGGCGACGCTGGACCGGGCCACCGCCGACCTGACCAGCAGCTACCTCGCCTATATGGAGGCCAAGGAACGTGCCGGCCAGGAGCGCGCCACCGGCTCGGCCGGATTCGCCGGCACCTTCGATTCTGTGGTCTACCGCCGTTTCGTGTCCCTGGGCACCGAGCAGGAGACGTTCCTCGGCATCTTCTACCGTCTGGCGCCCGGCGCCGTGGCCGATCTCCACCGCGAAAGGATGAACAGCCCGGTCAATGCCGAGGTCGTCACCATGCGCGAGGCCGCAACTCTCAAGGCCATGGAGGGCGGTCCTGGCGTGCCGGCGCCCAAGTGGTTCGAGGTCACCACCAAACGCATCGACCTGATGAAGGAGGTCGAGGACCATATCGCCGGCCAACTGGTGAAGACGGCAACCTCGGTCAATGATCAGGCGCGGCTGTTCCTGCTGCTGCAGATCGTGGCGGTGTGCTTCGGCCTTGGCGTGACCCTGGTGGTCGCGCTGCTGGCGACACGCGGCATCACCGGCGCGCTGTTGCGCATGACCGATGCCATGACCCGCCTGGCCAAGGGCGATACCGGCATCATCGTCCAGGGGCTCGACCTCGATAACGAGATGGGCGACATGGCCCGCGCCGTCGAGGTCTTCAAGGACAACAAGCTGGCCGCCGACCGGCTCGCCGCCGAGCAGGCCGCCGATCACCAGGCCAAGGACCGTCGCCGCGGCGAGGTCGAGCGCCTCACCGGTGTCTTCCGCAACGAAGTCTCCGAAGCGCTGGCGACGCTGGGCAATGCCTCGCAGCAACTGGGCGGCACGGCCGGCGTGCTCGACAACACCGCCAAGCGCATGGCCGAGCATTCCTCCGCCGTGGCCGCCGCGGCCGAGCAGACCACCGCCAACGTCGAGACCGTCGCCGCCGCCGCCGAGGAGCTGTCGGCCTCCATCTCCGAGATCGGCCGTCAGGTCGAGGCCTCGGCGGCTGTGTCGCAGCAGGCGGTGGGCGAGGCGGAACGCGCCAACGAACTGGTGGGTGGCCTGGCCGATGCCGCCCGCAGCATCGGCGAGGTGGTCACCTTGATCGGCGATATCGCCGGCCAGACCAATCTTCTGGCGCTGAATGCCACCATCGAGGCGGCCCGTGCGGGCGACGCCGGCAAAGGCTTCGCCGTGGTGGCCAACGAGGTCAAGAACCTCGCCAACCAGACCGGCAAGGCCACCGACCAGATCGCCCAGCAGGTGGGCGCGGTCCAGGAGGCAACCCGCCAGGCGGTGGACGCCATTGCCAGCATCGGCAGCACCATCGGGCGCATCAACGAGATCGCCTCGGCCATCGCCGCCGCGGTGGAAGAGCAGGATGCCACCACCCGCGACATCGCCCGCAACGCCCAGGAGGCCGCCAAAGGCACCCGCGATGTGTCCAACCATGTCTCGGATGTCACTGCCGAAGCCTCCGAGACCGGGCACTCGGCCGACATGGTGCTCGACTCGGCCGGCAGCCTCACCCGGCAGTCCGAGGCGCTCAACGGCGCGGTGCAGCGCTTCCTCGCCGGAGTGGCGGGCAACTGAGGTTCAACGGTCGTCCCCCACCGTATGCCGGGACGTTGATGTAGGCCACGCATGACAGTCCGCGTGCTCGTGCTGTCGGATCTTCATTTCGAGAACGCCGGGCCGGATGTGGCGCCGCTGGAGCCGTGTAGCGATCAGGCCGATCTGGTTGTGCTGGCCGGTGACATTCACACCGGGAAGCGTGGACTGGAATGGGCCGCAGCCCTGGCGCAGCGCTGCGGCCTGCCGGTGGTCTACGTTGCCGGCAACCATGAATATTGGGGCCATAGCCTGAAATTACCCGGCCGTCTGACCGCCTACGCCGCCGATTTCCGCCGGCGCGGCATCCCCGTGTACTTCCTGGAGCGGGACTCGCTGGTGGTCGAGACCGCTGGCGGCCCGGCGCGGGTGTTGGGGGCGACGCTGTGGTCGGACTTCACCCTATTCGGGGAGGGTAGCCAGTCCAATTTCATGCGTGAAGCCGCCGAAAAGATGCCGGACTACCAGTTCATCCGTGCCGGCTGGCTGCCATGGCAGCATCTGACCCCCCGGCACACGCTGGACATCTGCGAAGAGACCATCATGTGGATGTGGAACGTAGTGGTTCACCCGTTCGCCGACGGCCCAACCGTCATCGTCACCCATACCGGGCCGTCCTTTCTCTCCATCCAGGAAAGCTTCAGTAGCCATGTGCTGTCGCCGGTCTTCGCCTCGGATTTCGAGGAAGTGATCCGCTTCGGCGACGTGGCGCTGTGGGTGCATGGGCATGTGCATCACAGCGTCGATTACATGGTCGGCCGGACCCGGGTGGTGTGCAACCCGCGCGGCTATTGGCCCGACCGGCTGAATCCAGCCTTCGATCCCGGGTTGGTGATCGGCGTCGGGTGAGGCTCAGCCCTCCCCGTCGGGCTACGGGATGCACGCATCTCATAGGCCCGTAACGGCGAGGGAAAGCCCCCCGGCGAAATCTGTCTTGGGGTGCAATCTCCCATGGGAGATGGCACCCCATTGATCCACTCACTCCCGCCCCGCGCCAGGCAAATCTGTGAATGCCGGAGCGCCGGGGGGAGGGAGCGCTTCATCCGATCAGTCGATGACCGATACCGGGTCGGGGTCTTCCTTCCAATTGATGGCGGGCTTGGGGGTGCGGGCGATCCACTCCTCCAACTCCTCGACGTGCTCGGCCTCCTCCTCGGCCATTTCGGTGGCCAAGCGGCGCACCTCGGGGTCGTCGGAGCCTGCGGCCTCACCGGCATAGAAGTCGTGGCCGCGGCGCTCGTTGGCCAGGGCGAACTCAAGCGCGTGATAGGGCGTCATCATGTAGTGGGTGCCATCGACCACCCCCACCTCGGGCGGCTCCGGCGTATTCCAGCGGTACTCCCAGGACTTCAACTGCGGCAACTGGTAGCCCACGGCACGGCTTTTCACCGAGGCGGCATGAAGGCGGGAGAACTCCGCCATCTGGTGGAACAGCACCGCCACTTCCGGATTGTTGTGGACTTCCATGACGCTGGCCAGTTCGTCATAGCGTTCCGCTGCCTCGTTCTCCATGGCGATGGAATGGGCCAGGAAAGTGGCAACTTTTGTCGTCATGCAGGATTCTCCTGTCTTTGCGCCTCACCCCGTCGAGGCCCCGTCGGGGTGAGTATGCCGCAAGCCAGAAGTCGCCGCTACCGCGACTCGCGACCCTTGAGATAGAACGCCACCGCTTGGGCGCGATTGCCCACCGCCAGCTTGTCGTAGAGGTTCTTCAGGTGGAACTTCACCGTGTTCAGCGAGATGTCGAGTTGGGTCGCCATCTGCTGGTTGGTCAATCCTCCGGCCAAGGCGGCCAACAGCTCGCGCTCGCGGGGCGTCAGGCCGGCGAGGGGATCGCTGGCCAGGCTGGAGACATCGATGAAGGGGAACACCATGCGCCCGCTCGCCACCGCCAGGATGGTGTCGAGCAGTTGCTCGGGCGGCTCGCGCTTGGAACAGAAGCCGGCGGCGCCCAGCGTCATGGCCTGACGCGGCACGTCGGGGTTGGGGCTGCCGGTGTAGACGATCAGCCGCGGCGCCGATTCGCCCTTGCCCCGCAGCGCCTGCAGCACGCCCCGTCCGTCGAGATAGGGCATTTCCCACCCGACGACGCCGACATCAAAGGGAACCTTGTCCACCGTTTCGAGGAAGCGCTCGCCGTCGGGCGTCACCGCCACCAGGCAGAAGCGCTCGTCGCCGGCGAAGATCTTGATAAGGCTGCTTTGTAGCAGCGGATTCTTTTCGGCGATGACGATGTCGATCGGCCGGCCTTGCTGAGCACCCATTTGCGTCGCACTCCCCCCGGGCGTTGTGTCCTACCCGTTTGGGCATGGATGATAGCGTGTATGAGAAGACTACAAAATAGTCATCGTGTCGCACCCCACACTTTTCCCACACTCGCGCGGGGGCGCGGTCCAGCCCGCGGCATTCGGGGGTAGGGCTACGGGGACGGAAATGGCAGGGGGCGGCCCAGCGTCGCCTTGATCTGGCTGGCCGGCACCGGCGGCGACAGCAGGTAGCCCTGGATCTCGTCGCAGCCGAGCCTCTTGAGGATGACCGCCTGTTCGCGGGTCTCGACCCCTTCGGCGACGATGCGGCGGCGTAGGCTGTGGCCCATGGTGATGATGGTGCGGATGATTTCGTGGTCGTCGGTGTCGGTGGCGATATCGCGGATGAAGGATCCGTCGATCTTGATGCTGTCGACGGGAAAGCGCTTGAGGTAGGACAGCGAGGAATAGCCGGTGCCGAAGTCGTCCATGGCCAGTTTGACTCCCATGGCCGACAGCTGCTTCAGGGTGGCGACGGCGTGTTCGGTGTCGTTCATGATCATGCTCTCGGTGATCTCCAGCTCGATGGCATCGGCCGGGATGCCGGCATCGGCGATCATCCCCTCGACCATGGCCACGAAGCCCGGCTGGCGCAGCTGGCGCACCGACAGATTGACCGCGACGCGCAGGTGCCCCAGCCCCTCCCTTGCCCAGTCCCGGTACTGGCGGCAGGCGGCGTTCAGCACCCACTCGCCGACCTGGCCGATCAGCCCGGTCTCCTCCATGACGGGGATGAACTTGGCCGGCGACACCATGCCCAGCTCGGCCGCCTGCCAGCGCAGCAGCGCCTCGACGCCGGTCACCGTGCCGCTGGCGAGATCGAGCTTGGGCTGGAACCACAGCATCAGCTCGTTGCGCTCCAGTGCCTTGGACAGGCCGTTCTTGATGGTCAGCCGTTCCGCGACGGCGTCGTTCATGTCAGAGGTGAAGAACTGGTAGTTGGCCTTCCCCATCTCCTTGGCGCGGTACATGGCGGCGTCGGCGTTCTTCAGCATGGTGTCGGCGCTGTCGGCGTCGTCGGGAAAGACGGTGATGCCGATGGAGCAGGAAACGAAGGCTTCCTTGCCGCTCAGGTCGAATGGCTTGCGCAGCGAGTCGAGGATGCGCTGCGCCACCCGGGGGGCATTCTGATAATTGCCCAGATTGGGCATCAGGACGGTGAACTCGTCACCGCCCAGCCGCGCCACGGTGTCGCCGGCGCGCACGCACAGCAGCAGGCGGCGGCCGGTCTCCTGCAGCAGCATGTCGCCCACGTGGTGGCCGAGGGTGTCGTTGACCAGCTTGAAGCCGTCCAGGTCGATGAACATCAGGCCCACCATCTGGCGCGAGCGCTCCGCCAGATGCACCGCCTGCCCGAGGCGGTCGAGGAACAGCGAGCGGTTGGGCAGGTTGGTCAGCTGGTCGTAGGTGGCCTGGCGGCGGATGCGGTCTTCGTCCGTCTTGCTGCGGGTGATGTCGGAGAAGGTCACCACGTATTGCGCCGGCCGGCCGTCGATGCCCATGACGGCCGACACGCCGAAGCGTGCCGCGAACGGCTGCTCGTCCTTGCGGACGCTCCACACTTCGCCCTGCCAGCGTCCGGTCTCGGCGGCGGTGTTCCAGAGCTGGCGGTACGATTCGGCGCCCATGGTGGTCTCGTCGAGGAAAGGCGGCGTCGTGCCCAGCATGTCGTCCGCCGCATACCCGGTGATTTCGGAGGCAGCCGGGTTGACTGCGGTGACGAGCAGGCCGGCGTCGAGCACCATGATGCCCTCCAGCGAGGTCTCGAACACCTGCTCCGCCAGCCGAAGATCGCGTAGCACTGCCGCGGCTTCCGACTGGTCGGTCAGGTCGCGGGCGTGTAGCGCTACGGCACCGTCGGACAGCCGGGCCGCCCGCAGGTTGACGCTGACGGGGATGCCGTCCAGCCGGAGCAGCCGGATGACACATATCCCATCGCCCCGGGCGAGCAACTCGGCGGCGGCGGCACGGTCGGGAGCATCGATCAAGGCAAGGAAGGGGGGGGACTCCAACGCCGTCGGCCCAGGCGCGCCCAACAGATTGGCGCCTGCCCGGTTGATGAAGGCAAGCATGCCTTCGCGGCATACGGCCACAAGATCGGGGCACAGTTCGATCAGTGTGCGCTCGACCGTCTCGGTCGGCTCGGCGAAGGCGCTATCCCCTGCCACCCTAACTCCCCCCCTGGATACCGGGGAACCTTAGCGCAAAGGCCGTGGCGATGGAATCGCCACATTCCAGGCATTTTTGCGGCAAAAGGCAGACTTTTGGCCATAGGCCAATCGACTGCTGTATTTTAGCCATCAATAGTAGCAGTGTTGGCGGCAAGTTATGCAGGTCGCATATCAACAGGTGATGTCACATGCAAATTGGTCCTGTCCCCGATTGCCCATATTGCGGCAGTCGCAACATCAAGACATTTCGGGACCAGGATGGTCCTGTGTCGTGGTGCCAAAGCTGTATGCGCACCTGGATCGGCGGTGCCGACGATGCCGCCCTAGCCGAGGGCAGGACGACGGAAGGTGTGGGCCGCCACCGTCACCAGATCGTCGGTTGACGGTTCGCTCATGGCCTGTTCGGCCCAGTCACCGGGATTGAAGGTGCGGCCCGGCCGGCTGTCCTGTCCACCCTCGGTTTCGCTCGCCTCGAGTCTCACCTCCGGTGCCTTCGCTTCGATAACGGCGACGGGGGCGGGGGCGGGGATGGGCTCTTGGATCTTGATCGCGGCCTCGGGGGCCGGGGTGGACAGTGAGGCCTGGCGCACCAGCGCGCCGGGACGATAGACGAACCCGTCGGTCTTGTAGACGCGGCTGCCATAGTCGTTGGCCGGGCGGTACCACACGCGCACCTGCGACCAGTCGTTGTGCGGCGAGACGTCGAGGACCGGTACCGCTTCGTGGACCTGGCCGCGGCCGGCACTGCGGCTGGGGGCCCAATTGGCGTGATTGACCAGCACCATGCGGTTGCTGATGACGCGGGTCACCACCGAGACATGGCCGTGACGCATGCTGCCCTGTTTGGTGAACACCAGGACGCCGCCTTCCCGTGGGGTCCGTCCACGCTCATAGACGCCGTGAGCGGCATTCCACCATTGCCAGGCATCACCCTTGAGGTTGATGCCGGATTCCTGGCGGGCGTAGGTGACGCACTGGAGGACGGCCTTCGCTTCGAACGGAGCAGCAAGACCGAGAACGGCGACCAGCAGGACGAGTAGCCTCTTCACCAAACCCTCTCCACTCCCATCATCAACATGTCCGATTGTGTCGATGGGAAAAGCCGATGGCAACCCGTTTCATCGATCTCGTGACAAATTTTTGTGATCTTTGGGGTGGTCAATCCCCAAAAGCGGGGCACCTCTTCCGAAAGGCCCGCCGGTTGGGTATCATCCACCCCCCCGAATGGAGCACTACCGAACGGGGGGGATTCGACCGATATGGAGGGGCCGGAGTGGGACGTTTTGCCAGATTGGTCATCGCTGCCCTGGCCATTGTGCCGCTGCCGCACGCAGCCGAGGCAACCGAACGGCGGACCTTGGTGATCGCGGCCGGCGAGGTCAGCGGCTATTATTTCCCGGTGGCAGGCGCGGTGTGCCGGGCGGTCAACAAGGAGCGTCCGCGGGGAATGACCTGCGCGGTGATGCCCTCGTCGGGCTCGGCGGCCAACATGGCGGCGTTGAAGAGCGGTGATGCCGACCTGGCGGTGGTGCAATCCAAGGCGCTTCTGCTGGCTCAGGCCGGCGAGGAAGGCTTCAAGGATCTCGGGCCGCAGCCCGAGCTGCGTGCCCTGATGTCGCTGCATGGCGAGGCCACCATGGTGCTGGTTCGCCCCGATTCGGGCATCAACTTCATCGGTGACCTCAAGGGCAAGCGGGTCAATCTCGGCCGCCCCGGCTCGTTCCAGCGGGCCATGGGGGAGACGGTGCTCGATGCCGCCGGCCTGTCGCTGGGCGACCTCTCGCCGCTGGTGGAGCTGGATTTTGCCGAACAGGCGGCCGAGCTCTGCCGTGGCAACATCGACGCCGCCGTCTTTACCGGCGTGCATCCCATCGCCGAAGTGGCCGAAGCCATCGAGGAGTGCGGCGCCTCGCTGGTGGCGGTGAAGGGCAAGGCGGTGGACGCCTTCGTCAAGAGAACGCCGTGGCTGTCGCATGTGGCGGTCAAGGGCGGCACCTATGACGGCCATAAGGACGAATTGGCCAGTATCGGCCTCAAGGCGGTGCTGGCCGGCACCATCCGGCTGCCGGCCGAGGACGTTCTCGACGTGCTGAAGGCGGTGTCGGCCAATTTCGGCGCCTTCGTGCGGTTGCATCCGGTGCTGCGGAACCTGTCCAAGAAGGAAGTCGCCCGCGACGGCATCAGCGTCCGCCTGCATGACGGCGCCGAGAAATTCTTCACCGAGGCCGGGCTGCGGTGAGTACCCCGGCAGCCGAGCGGCTGCGGGAACTGGCGGCGTCGATCGCGCGCCTCGGCCACACGCCGGTCTCGCTACTGACCGGCGGCGACGCGGTCGAACCTGGCCGCCACTACCCCGACGGCGACATGTATGACTGCGGCAGTTATGCCCAGGCCTATTTCCACGTCCACCGCGCCGGCGAACACGGACACCTGCACCTGTTCCAGCGGCCCAAGGGCATGGCGGTGGGGCTGGTGCCGGCGGTGCCGACGACCGAGGCCGATGCGCCCTGCCATCTGGTGGCGGTGGGATTCGGTGCCGACGGCTGGCCCGACGAACTCTTCACCACCAACCGTTGGGTCACCGGTGAGGCTTGGTACGACGCTGGTGCCGTGGCCGTCATGCTGCCGATGTTCCGCCTGATGATGGACGGACGGCTGGCAACGGTGGCGGCATGGGTTACCGCGTTGGTCAACGCGCACCGCCCGGCCATCGTTCGCCTTGCCCGCGATCGCGATGCCGCCGTGGCCGACTGGGCCTGCCGTCATCCCGACCGCTCCGCGCACGAGGATGCCGGACTGGAAGTCACCTCGTGCCTGCGGCTGGGAGAGGCTTCCGCAAATTAGAATGAAATGATGGCGAGCTTCTGCCATATGGTATAGTTGTCGTTTGAATTACTTAGGAAGGGCGTGGTGGAGAACCTGCAGGCTCGCATCCGGTTGGCGGTCTGGCGGTACACTGGGCTGGCGGCGGTCCTATGGACAGCTATTCTCGTCGCGTCGCTGTGGTGGAATGTCGACCGGCAGCGCGATGTCACCTTCGAATTGGCGTTGAATACCGCGCGGGCATCCTTCAACAAGGATCAGGCCTACCGGTTCTGGGCCTCGACCCATGGCGGGGTCTATGTCGAGCCCAGCGAGAAGACTCCTCCCAGCCCATGGATGTCCCACCTTCCCGACCGCGATCTGGTCACCACCGATGGCCGGCTGCTCACCCTGATGAATCCCGCCTACATGCTGCGGGAGATGATGCAGGACTTCGACGAGTTGTACGGCATCAAGGGGCGCATCGTCGGCATCGTCTATCTCAATCCCAATAACGAGGCAGACGCGTGGGAGGCCGAAGCCATCCGCCGCTTCACCGCCGGGAGTGCCGAGGAGGTTCTGGAGGTCGCCAACGTCGACAGCCAACCGCACCTGCGCTTCATCAAGCCGATGATCATGTCCGAGAGTTGCCAGAAATGTCACGGCCATCTCGGCTTCAAGAACGGCGAGGTCCGCGGCGCTGTCGGGCTCGCCGTGCCCATGGCGCCTTACCTCACCGCCGAGAGTCGCGCCGTGCGCGCCATGGCGGCTTCCCACGGTGGCGTCTGGCTGTTGGGTCTGTGCGGCATCGGTCTGATCGGCCGCCGCGCCGCGATCCGTCTGGTCGAGAAGGCGCGCGCCGACGAGGAAACCCGGTTGGCGGCGCATGTCTTCGGCAATGCCCTTGATGCCACCATCATCACCGATCCCAAGGGCGTCATCCTGCGCGCCAATCCTACCTTCGGCACCCTGACCGGCTTCGATGTGGACGAGGTGATCGGCAAGACGCCGAGGATCCTGCGGTCCCATCACCACGACGGGGCCTTCTACCAGTCCATGTGGAAGGACATCACCGAGACGGGGCGCTGGCAGGGCGAAATCTGGAATCGCCGCAAGGACGGCAGCGTGTTCACCGCCTGGGAAAGCATCGTCGCGGTTCGTGACGATGCCGGCGAGATCGCCTATTTCATCGGCAGTTTCAGCGACATCACCGACATGGTGGAGGCCCAGAGGCGTATCCAGCGCCTGGCCCATTACGACGTGCTGACCGACCTGCCCAACCGTGTGCTGTTTCACGATCGCTTGGCCCATGCCCTGCTGCACGCTCGCCGCAGCGATCAGGCGCTGGGCCTGATGTTCCTTGACCTCGATGGTTTCAAGAAGGTCAACGACACCATGGGGCACCGCGCCGGTGACGAACTGCTCAAGGAGGTGGGGGCGCGGTTGCGGCAGTGCATCCGGGCCAGCGACACCGTGGCGCGGCTGGGTGGCGACGAATTCACCGTGGTCATCGAGCAGATCGTCGACCAGCATGACACCGTGGTGGTGTGGGAAAAGGTTGCCGCTGCCCTGTCGCGGCCGGTGAGCATCGGCGGCCGCGACGTTTTCGTCGGCGCCAGTGTCGGCATCAGCATGTTCCCCAAGGACGGCGATACCGCCGAGGACCTGCTGCAGCACGCCGATACCGCCATGTACGAGGCCAAGAAGGAGGGCAAGAACCGCTACCGCTTCTACTCGGCCGACATGACCCGCAAGGAGCAGCAGCGGCTTGAGCTTGAGACCGGATTGCGCCGGGCCCTCGATGAGGGGCAGATGGTGGTATATTACCAGCCCAAGCAGTGCGTGCGCTCCGGCCGCATCACCGGCTTCGAGGCGCTGATCCGTTGGCGGCATCCCGAAATGGGGATGATCTCGCCGGCCGACTTCGTGCCCTTGGCCGAGGAGACGCGGTTGATCGGGCGCATCGATCAGTTCGTCCTGCGTGAAGCCTGTTTGCAGACGGCGGTGTGGACCGCGAGCGGAACCCCGGTCAGTATCGCGGTGAATCTGTCCGGCCTCGACCTCCACGCTGAAGACCTGCCGGAGCGGGTTGCCGCCGTCGTGACCGAGACCGGGCTGTCGCCGCAGCAGCTGGAACTCGAATTGACGGAGAGCACGGTGCTCGAACTAGGCTCCGGCCACCGCGACGTGTTGCTGCGGCTGAAGGAACTGGGGGTGCGCCTAGCCATCGACGATTTCGGCACCGGCTACTCGTCGTTGAGCTATCTCAAGCAGTTGCCGGTGGAGACCTTGAAGATCGACCGCTCGTTCATCCGCGACGTGGCGCGCGACAGCCGCGACGCCATGCTGGTCTCGACCATCATCGACCTGGCCCACAGCCTGAACGTCAAGGTGGTCGCCGAGGGGATCGAAGAGGTCGAACAGATGGCCGTCCTGCGCGACAACGGATGCGACGAGGTCCAGGGCTATCTGATCGCCCGGCCCATGCCGGCCGACGAGGCGACGGAGTTCCTGTCCGAAGCCGAAGGGCGGAGGGTGCGCGATGAACTTCCTCTGCTCGCGGGAGAGGGGTAGCAGGGTGCGGAAAAACTCCTCCCGCCGCCCTTCATCTCGTCACCCCCGCGAAGGCGGGGGGCCATGTTGGGGCAAGGACTGGTATTTGCCTTCATATGCGGTGCTGCCGGACGCATGGATTCCCGCCTTCGCGGGAATGACGAAAGCAAAGTTGAGTTTTCCTCACCCTGTTAGAGCACCGCGCCTGAGATATGAAACGCGGTACTCTTGCGAGCACTGAGCGAGCGGCACAAGGGCACGAAGGTGCCCGCCCGGCGAGGGCGAATTTAGAAAGGCTAAAGCGTGATGCACATTGAGGGGCATCACGTTTTTGGGAGAATGCTCCCCCCGCAAAGCAAACGCCGCCGCCCCGAGGGGCGGCGGCGCGAGACGGCTGTGAAGAGGCCTGTGTGGCTTACTTCACGGTCTTCAGGTAGGCGATGACCGCCGCCAGATCGTCGGGCTTCTTCAGGCCGGCGAAGGCCATTTTGTTGCCGGGCACGGCGGCCTTGGGGTCGGCGAGGTACTTGGCCAAGCCGGCGTCGTCCCAGGTCAGGCCCGAGGCCTTCATCGGGTCGGAATACTTGAAGCCTTCGACGGTGGCGGCCTTGCGGCCGTACACGCCGGCCAGGCTCGGGCCGACGCCGTTCTTGCCGGCCTCGACCTTGTGGCAGGCCTTGCACTGGTTGAAGGCGGCGGGGGCGTCGGCGGCGGAGGCGGCAAACGGAGCGGCGAGGAGAGCGGCCCCGAGGACGAGGCCCAGCTTCTTGATCATGTGACGTAGTCTCCCAGAAGGGGGTAGGCGCGATAGGCGTTTATCGTCCAGGTTTGTGGCGAATTCAAGGGGAGTAGATGGCAGCGCGAAGGTTTATTGCCTGCGAACCCCTGACCGCCGCTGTGCCGGGCCGGCGACCTCTGTATAAAGGCCTCGCCATGGACGCCCTGCCCATCGATCCTCTGCTGCCCGAAATCCGCCGCGCCCTCACAGACGTCGGTACGCTGGTGTTGCAGGCGCCGCCGGGGGCCGGCAAGACCACCCGGGTGCCGCTGGCGCTGCTGTCCGAGCCGTGGGCGGCGCAAGGGCGCATCATCATGCTGGAGCCGCGCCGCCTCGCCGCCCGTGCCGCCGCCGCCCGCATGGCCCATACCCTCGGCGAGGAAGTGGGCGGCACCGTCGGCTACCGGGTCCGCTTTGATTCCCGGGTTAGCGCCGCGACCCGTATCGAGGTGGTGACCGAGGGCATCCTCACCCGCATGTTGCAGGACGATCCCTCGCTGCCCGGGGTGGCGGCGCTGCTGTTCGATGAATTCCACGAGCGCAGCCTGCACGCCGATCTTGGGCTGGCGCTGGCCATCGAGGCGAGGGCCTCGCTGCGCGACGACCTGCGGCTGGCGGTGATGTCGGCGACGCTGGACGGCGGGCCGGTGGCGGCGCTGCTGGGCGGCGCGCCGGTGGTCACCAGCGAGGGCCGCGCCTTTGCCGTCGAGACCCGCCACGTCTGCACTCGCCCCGAGCCGCGCCGGTTCGTCGACGAGGTGGCCGCCGCCGTGATCCGTGCCCTCGACGACGAACGGGGCGATATCCTGGTGTTCCTGCCCGGCCAGGGTGAGATCCGCCGTGTCGAGGCGCTGCTGGCCGAGCATCCCGCCGCCGAAGGCGCCGTGCTGGCGCCGCTTTATGGTGACCTGCCGCAGGAGGCGCAGGACCGCGCCATTCGCCCCGCCCGCGACGGTCGCCGTCGGGTGGTGCTGGCCACCGCCATCGCCGAGACCTCGCTGACCATCGAGGGGGTGCGGGTGGTGGTGGACGGCGGCCAGATGCGGGCGGCGCGCTTCGATCCCAGTTCCGGCATGACGCGGCTGGTGACGTTGCCGGTGTCGCGTGCCTCGGCCGATCAGCGCCGTGGCCGTGCCGGGCGAACCGGGCCGGGCGTCTGCTACCGGCTATGGAACGAAGCCGAGGACCGCGCCCTGATCGCCTTCACCGCGCCGGAAATCCTTGAAGCCGACCTGGCACCGCTGGCCCTCGACCTGGCGCAGTGGGGGGTGGCGGACCCCACCTCCCTGGCCTGGCTCGATTCGCCACCGGCCGCTGCCCTGGTTCAGGCACGCGAGCTGCTGGGCGAACTGGGAGCGCTTGACGACGGAGGCCGCATCACCGCCCACGGCCGCGCCATGGCCCGGCTGGCCATGCATCCGCGCCTTGCCCATATGGCGCTGAAGGCGCGTGATCTCGGATGGGGCGGTCTGGCCGCCGAACTGGCTGCGCTGCTGGAGGAGCGCGACGTGTTGCGGGCGGGTCGAGGCAACCGCGATTCCGACCTGCGGCTGCGCATCGAAGCCATCCGCACCGGTGAAGGCCACGGCCTGCCGGTCGATCGTGGCGCCCTCGCCCGGGTCCGTCAGGCCGCCAGGGAGTGGCGCCGGCGCCTGGGCGTCAAGGCGGGCGAGCAGGGGGGGGCGCCCGCCGATGTCGCCGTGCTGGTGGCCTTCGCCTATCCCGACCGCATCGCCCGGCGGCGGCCCGGGGGCGAGCCGCGCTATCAGCTTTCGGGCGGGCGTGGCGCCATGTTCGCCGAGCACGAGCCGCTGTCGGCCGAGGAGTGGTTGGCGGTGGCGGAACTGGACGGCGACCGCCGCGAGGCCCGGATCTTCCTGGCGGCACCGCTGACCCGCGCCGATCTTGATGCCCACTTCTCGGCCGACATGCGGACTGGCGCCCGCGTCGAGTGGAACCGCCGTGACGAAGTGGTGCTGGCCCGCCGTCAGCGCCGGCTATGGGCGCTGGTGCTCGACGATCAACCGCTGGAGTCCGCCGAGCCGGCCGACCTCGCCGCCGCCATGGCCGAGGGGGTGCGCGACATGGGTCTGGCCTGCCTGCCGTGGACGGCGGAGTTGCAGTCCTTCCGCGCCCGCATAGGATTCCTCGCCCGCGCCGAGCCTGAAGCCGGCTGGCCCGACCTGTCCGACGAGGCCCTGTCGGCCAGCCTGGAGATCTGGCTGGCGCCGTACCTCGCGGGCATCACCCGGCGTGCCCATCTCAGCCGCCTCGACCTCGCGGAGGCGCTGCATGGCCTGTTGCCGTGGGAAACGCGGCGGCGGCTGGACGACTTGGCCCCCACCCATGTGGCGGTGCCCTCGGGCAGCCGGATCGGCATCGATTATTCAGGCGCGGTACCGGTGCTGGCCGTGCGCTTGCAGGAAATGTTCGGCTGCGCCGAGACGCCCCGCATCGCTGGCGGCCGGGTGCCGCTGCTACTGCATCTGCTGTCGCCGGCCCGTCGGCCGGTGCAGGTGACCGCCGATCTTGCCAGCTTCTGGGCCAACGCCTACAAGGCGGTGAAGTCGGACCTCAAGGGTCAGTATCCCAAGCACTGGTGGCCCGACGATCCCATGCAGGCCGCACCCACGGCGCGCGCCAAGCCGCGAGGGCATTGACTTGCCATGCCGCATCGTGGTTTCTCGATAATATGATCGAAAAATTCACCGCCCCCGATGTGACCGCACTTGTGGTCGAGGACGACCATTCGCAGCGCGATCTTCTTGTTCGCCTGCTGGAGGCCATGGGGGCCGTCAAGGTGTTCGTGGCGGAAGAGGGCGGCGAGGGGCTGCGCATTGCCTTCGAGCAGCAGCCGGCAGTGGTCATCTGCGATCTTGAGATGAAGCCGATCGACGGGCTGGCCTTGCTGGGTGGCATCCGCTCGTCGCTCAACACCATCGTCGCCGGCACGCCGGTGGTGATGTTCACCGCCAACAAGGACACCATCGTGGCCAAGCGCGCCAAGGCGCTGGGCGTCTCCGGTTATCTGGTGAAGCCGTTCAATCCCAAGGGCTTTTCCGGCTTCATCACCGCCCTGCTCAACCGCAAGGCCGAGGACGACGCCTAGCCGCAAGGGCGGTGCCGGCCATGGTCAGCATGAAGGCGACGATGGCCGCGCCGTTCAGCAGCCCGCCCCATTGCCGCATTGCATCGGCTTCGGCCCCATCGCCGAGCAGGCGCAGGATCAGCGACAGGTGCAGCAGCGCCAGCGGCGCATAGAAATACGGCCGATAGGGCAGGCTCACCTTCAGCACCGCCGGAGCGATGACCGGAGCGTGACCGAACACCATGGCGAAGACGAAGCCGACGAACAGGGCGTGCAGGGCCGCGTCGTAGCCATAGCCGGCATTCCCCGGCGAGGCGATTGCCGCCACGCCCGCCACCGCCAGCCAGAAATAGCCCGACAGCAGGCAGACGGCGACATAGCGGGTGAGCCCCTGCTGGCGCACGGTGCGCCGCGCCACATCGTTCATCAGCGACCACGCCACCATGGTGATCAGCCCGAGGCCGAACAGTGGCCACGAGGCCAAGGCGATGCCGGCCAGTACCAGCAGCACGGTGGGAATCAGGGTGGGGGTGCGCCACCGCCACGGCGGCAGGAAGCGTGACAGCTCCAGCCGCTCGCCGGCGATGGTGAAGACCAGGAAGGCGGCCCAGCCCGGCACCACCCGCGACACCTCGACGCCGCCCATCCAGGCGAGGTTGGCGCCCAGCCAGGCCAGGGCGCCCAGGCCCATCACGGCGGTGAAGGCCTGCGGCTGGCGGATCAGCACCACCAGCGCCATGGCGGCGAACAGCAGGCTGCCGAGAGTGATGGCGGCGGCACCGGCGCTACCCTGGCCGAGGATCAGCAGCCCGCCGCCGAGGCCGGTGGCGGCGGGCGCCATGAAGCCCCAGGGGCGACCCAGGGCGACGGCGCGTTCCAGCCCGATGACGGTGCCGAAGAAGCCGCACACCATCAGCGGGCCATGCACCAGGACGAGGCTGTGGGCGAGATCGGGTGTTGGCCAACCCAGCCGCGCCTCGCCCGCTGCCAATCCTGCCAGCAGGCTGGCGGCTCCGGCGGCGAACAGGGGGGCGCGAGTATAGCCGCTCAACCGGGCCAGCCCATGATGGATTTGGCCGAGGCCGACATGCGCGACGGCTCCCAGAACGGCGAATCCAGAATGTCCACGGTGACCTCGACGCCGGGCTCGGCCAGCAGGCGCAACGCCTCGTCGCGGATGTAGCTCGATTGCGGGCAGGCCGGGGTGGTCATGATCAGGCCAACATGAATGCGGCCGGTGGTGACGGTGACGCTCTCCACCAGCCCGAGGTCGACGATGTTGACGCCGACGTCGGGGTCGAGAAGGTTGCAAAGAATGTCGCGGACGTGGTCTTCGGTCATGAGGGCAGGATAGCGGATGCGGCGGGGCAAGGGATTGAGGGTGGTCAAGGGGGCGTATCGTTCACCCACTCTCGCCGAACCGCACCGGCTCACCGGCCGGTGAGCCCAGCAACTGGCCGTCGCGCATCACCATGCGGCCGCGGATGATGGTGGCGGTGGGCCAGCCGGTGACGCGCTTGCCGTCGAAGGGTGTCCAGCCGCAGCGGCTTTCGATCCAGGCGTTGGTAATGACTCGGTCGGCCTTCATGTCCACCACGGTGAAGTCGGCGTCATAGCCCACCGCGATGCGCCCCTTGCCCCGGATGTTGAAGATGCGGGCCGGGCCGGCGCACATCAGGTCGACGAAGCGCTCCAGGCTGAGACGGCCGGCATTGATATGGTCCAGCATCAATGGCACCAGCGTCTGCACCCCGGTCATGCCCGAGGGGCTCTGCGGATAGGGCTTGTCCTTTTCCTCGCGGGTGTGGGGGGCATGGTCGGACCCCAGCACATCGACGACACCGTCGGCCACCGCCTGCCACAGCGCCTCGCGGTGGCGGGCGTCGCGGATGGGCGGGTTCATCTGGGCGTAGGTGCCGAGGCGGTCGTAGCACTCGGGCGCCGCCAAAGTCAGGTGCTGCGGCGTCGTCTCGACGGTGGCGAAGTCCTTGTGATCGGCAAGGAAGGCCATTTCCTCGGCGGTGGTGACGTGCAGCACATGCACCCGCCGCCGTGCCGCCTCGGCCAGCCCGACCAGCCGGCGGGTGGCCTTCAACGCGGTCTCGGCGTCGCGCCATTCCGGGTGCAGGCGGGGATGGGCGCCGCCTTCGACGAGGTGCTTGCGCTCGGCCAGGCGTTCCTCGTCCTCGCAATGCACGGCGATGCGGCGGAAGCCGGCGGCCAGCACGCGGGCCAGGGTCGCGTCGTCGGAGACCAGCAGGCTGCCGGTGGAGGAGCCCATGAACACCTTGATGCCGGCACAGCCGGGCAGCCGTTCCCATTCCGCCAGATGCTCGACATTGTCGGCGGCAGCGCCAAGGAAGAAGGCGTGATCCACCCAGGCGCGGCCCTTGGCGCGGGCCAGCTTGTCGGCGATGTCGGCGTCACTGGTGGTGGACGGCTTGGTGTTGGGCATCTCGAACACCGCCACCACGCCGCCCTGGGCCGCGGCGGCGGTGCCGGTGGCGAGGTCTTCCTTGTACTCCAGGCCGGGCTCGCGGAAATGCACCTGGGTGTCGATGATGCCGGGCAGCACCGTCAGCCCCCAGGCGTCGATCTCGTCGGCCGCCGAGGCGGCGCCGAGGTCGCCGATGGCGGCGATGCGCCCATCGCGCACCCCGATGTCGGTCTTGGCGATCCCGGAGGGCGTCACCGCGGTTCCGTTACGCAGGATCAGGTCGAAGGTCTGCATGGGGGCCTCGGATCAAGAATTGCCCCTCCCACAGCGGAGGAGGGAGAATAGGTTATCACCTCGACAGTGCAGCGCCCACATCGCCCTCGGCGGGTATCCCCAGAATGTGGCGCTGGTGCCAGAGGGCGTAGAACAGCAGAGTCCAGCAGGCGAAGCCGGTGTCCTTGCCCGAGTGGCGGAACAGCTTTTCCACCGTGCCCGGGCGGGCGATTTCGGCGATGCCGGGCTGGCGGGCCACCAGTTGTCCGATTTCAGGGCGCTTGGCGATCCACTCGGCCACCGGGACGGTGAAGCCGCGCTTCCTGTCGAAGGGGCGTGCCGCCGGCATGGCCTTGTCGAGCCATTTCCGCAGCAGCCATTTGCCCATGCCGTGGCGCACCTTCAAGGCGTCGGGCAGGCGGAAGGCGAAGGCGGCTACTACCGGGTCGAGGAAGGGGACGCGGCCCTCGACGCCGTTGGCCATCAGGCAGCGGTCGAGCTTGCCCAGCAGGTCGTTGGGCAGCCAGTCGGCGCAGTCCACCGCTTGCACCACCTGCAACCGCGAGCGGCCGGGCAGGGCTTCGGCCCGCTCGGCGGCGGCAATGCCGGCGCGCCAGCCCTTGGTCTCGTCGCGCAGCACGCCCAGCCCGTCGAAGGTGCCCGAGCGCCGCATGGGCTTGGTCAGCGGCCACGGCCGCATGGCGTGGCGATAGCGGCCATAGCCGCCGAACAGCTCGTCGCCGCCCTCGCCGGACAGGATCACCTTGACCTGCCGGCGCGCCTCGGCGGCCAGCTTGAAGGTGGGCAGCACGGCGTAGTCGGCGGCGGGGTCATCCATGGCGGCGGCGACCCGGGGCAGCAGCGACCAGAAATCGGCCTCGGTGAACTCGACCTCGACGTGGCAGGCACCGACGGACTCGGCCAGTTGGCGGGCGTGGGCGCGTTCGTCGTGGACGCCGGTACCGGGAAAACCGGCGGTGAAGGCCAGTACCCCCTTGGGATTGAGCCGCGCCATCATGGCCAGCACCACCGACGAATCGATGCCGCCCGACAGGAACATGCCGTAGGGCACGTCGGAGCGCTGGTGCAACTCCACCGAGTCCATCAGCACGCCGTCGAGTTGATACAGCAGCGCCTCGGCGTCGCCGGCCAGCGGGCCGTCGACGGGCGGAGCGGCGGGCAGGGCGGCGAGGCGGTGGCTCTCGATGATGCGGCCCTGCTCGGCCACCACCGTCTCGCCGGGCAGGAGGCGGCGGATGCCGGTGAAGATGGTCTCGGCGCCGGTGGTGAATTGCAGTTGCAGCAGCTCGGCCCGTGCCGCGGGGTTGACCTCGGGCGCCACCACTCCCGCCGCCACCAGGGCCTGCGGCTCGGAGGCGAAGGCCAGCCCGGCGGTGGTCTCGGCGACATAGAGCGGCTTGATGCCGAACGGGTCGCGCGATAGCGTCAGGCGGCGGTGATGCGAGTCGTGGATGGCCAGCGCATACATGCCGCGCAGGCGCAGCGGGAAGCTGGTGCCCTCGTCGCGGCTGAGGTAAAGCGGCGGTTCGCAATCCGAGCCGGTGACGAACCGTACCTCCGGCATCTCGGCCTTCAGTTCGATGTAGTTGTAGACCTCGCCATTGGCGACGATGGCGCGCCCCGTCCCGTCGAGAATCGGCTGGCGGCCGCCCTCCAGGTCGATGATGGCCAGCCGCGTCTGCACCAGCCCGACCCCGCCGGCCACATGCTGTCCGCGCCCGTCGGGGCCGCGATGGGCCAAGGCATCGGCGAGCCGGTCGAGGCTGCCTTGGTCGGGGGCCGCGCCGCTGGCGGTCATCAGGCCGGCGATGCCGCACATCAGGCGGGTCCCTCCCCGCTCATCTCCGCCCCACCTTGTCGAGGAACTCGCGATACTTGCCCACCACGGCCGCCTCGGTGAAGCGCTGCTCGTAGGCTTGGCGGCCGCCGGTGCCCAGGGCTTCGGCGAGGCCGCGCTCGCCCAGCAGGCGGCGGATGGCGGAGGCCAGGGCGTGGGCGTCGTCCACCGGCGCCAGCAGGCCGTCGCGGCCGTCGGCGATCAGTTGGGTCGGTCCCTGCGAGGCGGCGGCGACCACCGGCACCCCTTGCGCCCAGGCCTCGATGACCACGTTGCCCAACGGCTCGTGGCGCGACGGGCAGACGAACAGGTCGGCGGCGGCGTACAGCGCCGCCACGTCGTCGCGCCAGCCGAGGAAGCGCACGCGGGGCTTGATCGAGAGACGGGCGGCCAGCGCCTCAAGTTCGGTGCGCAAGGGGCCGTCGCCGGCGATCCACAGATAGGCGCCGGGCACCTCGACCAGCGCCTTCAGCAGCACATCGAACGCCTTGTTGGCATGCAGCCGGCCCAGCGCCAGCAGCAGCGGCACCCCCGGCGGGGTGTCGAGGCTGGCGCGCGGCACCGGTTTGGCGGTGGCATTGGTGACGAAGTTGGGCAGGTAGTGCACCCGTTCCGCCGGCCAGCCCTGGCCGATCACCCAGTCACAGATGTCCTGGGTGTTGCCCACCAGATGGCTGCAGCGGCGGTAGTATTTGAGGTCGTAATAGCCGCCCAGCCGTCCCACCTGCACGAACGGCCCCTCGGGGCAGAACCGGCTGGCGCGGTTCATCCAGGTCAGCACCACGCTGGGCTCGAACCGCTTGACCGCCCGGGAGAATCCCCAGCGGGTGGGCAGGTCGAGCACGCCGCCGAAGCCCAGTTCCTCGACCTCGACGCCGCTATCGCGCAACAGGTGGGCGCGCTGAGGATTGCGGCGGATCAGCACCCGCTGGTGCAGCCCGCTCCGTTCCAGCGCCAGCGTAAGCCGCTCGAAGAACGCCTCGGCGCCGCCATGCGCCGCGCCCGCCATGGCCTGCAACAGACGAGTCATTTCACCATGGCCTCGAAGCGCTCCGCCGCCGCTTCCCAGGTTCGTGGCTTGTAGAGGGCACTGGCCCCGGCCGCCATGGACCGCTGCACCCCATCGTCGTTGAGCAGCAGGGCGGCCAGATTGGCGAAGGCGTCGTCGTCGGGCGCCACATAGGCCGAGACGCCGTCTTCCACCCGCTCGGGAGCCGCCCCCAGCCGCCGTACCACCGCCGGGCAGCCGCAGGCCTGGCTTTCCATCAGGGTGTAGCAGCCCATGTCGTCGGCGTGGCCGGGATAGAGGTGCACGCGGGCCTCGCGGAACGCCGCCGCCATCAGGTGGTCGCCCTGCGGCCGCTCGACGATGACGCCGTGGCCGCGCGCCGCCAGTACCTTGGCGGCCAGGGCGCGGAACGGTTGCTCGATCTCGCTGCCTTCGGCGGCGCGGGCCATGGTCATGGAATGGATGTGCAACTGGGCGGTGGGCGCGTGGGGGCGGATGCGGGTGATCCACAGGTCGACCAGCCATTCCAGTCCGTGCGAAGGGTGGGTGGTGACGATGGCGCGCGGCGGCGTCTCGGGCTTGGGCTCGCCCATCACGAAATCCTGGCGCACGGCGGCGGGCAGCAGTCCGGCGGCCAGACCGTTGGCCCGCCATTGAGTGGCCTGGGCCTCGGCGGTCAGCAGCACCAGCGGCTTGTGCGACTCGAGCACCTCGCGTACCGGCTTGGCATCGAGCAGGCGGCCGGGGCCGGTCCACCACAGCACGCGGCGGCCGGCGTGGCGGACGAATTCCAGCAGGCCGGGCTTGCGGAAGGCCACCAGCACGTCGGTGCGCAGCGGCTTGCGGCCGTCGGTCAGGGTGTCCCACTGGACGCCCTCGACGAACATGCCCCAGCGGCAGCGGTTGAACACCACTACGGTGTGGCCGCGCCGGGCGAGGGCGCCGGGCAGGGCGGCGAACGCCTTCTCCGCCCCACCCAGCGGGCGGCTGGCGGCGGTAAATCCGTCGAAGGGGATGGAATCGTCGACCAATGTGATATGCATGCCCGCCTCTTATACGTGTCGGGCATCCCCTTGCCAACCCGGCCGCTTTGCCTCACCTTTTCCGCTCGCCACCACCGGAGGGACCGCCCATGGCCGAAAAGCTCAGCATGCGCCTCGATCATCGCGCCGTCGTCGCGGTGGGCGGCGAGGAGCGGCGTGGCTTTCTGCAAGGCCTGGTGTCCAACGACATCAACAAGTTGGAGCCCGGCCGCGCCCTCTACGCGGCGCTGCTCACCCCCCAGGGCAAGTTCCTGTTCGACCTGTTCATCAGCGAGCGCGACGATACCCTGTTGCTGGACACCGAGGCCGCTCGCGCCGAGGAACTGCGCAAGAAGCTGTCCATGTATAAATTGCGCGCCAAGGTGACCGTGGCCGTGACCGACCACGAGGTGTGGGCCGCCTTGGGCGACGATGCTGCTGCCCTCGCCATTGCCGGAAGCTTCGCCGATCCGCGCGCCGCCGAGGCCGGGGTGCGGCTGCTGTTGCCGCCCGGCGGCGGCGATGCGCTGGCGGCGGCGGGGTTCGCCCCTGGAAGTTTTGCCGACTGGGACCGTCACCGCATCCGGCTCGGCCTGCCCGACGGCAGCCGCGACGTGGCGGTGGAGAAGGGCGTCCTGCTGGAGAACGGTTTCGAGGAGTTGCGGGGCGTCGACTTCGACAAGGGCTGCTACATGGGCCAGGAGTTGACGGCGCGGACCAAGTACCGCGGTCTGGTGCGCAAGCGCCTGATGCCGGTGGAGATAGACGGGCCGGCTCCCGAGCCGGGCACCGAAGTGCGCTTCGGCGAGGTCGAGGCCGGCGAGATGCGGTCGTCGTCGGGGGATGTCGGCCTGGCCCTGATCCGGTTGGAGCACTTCTACGCGGTGGCCGCACAAGGAGGCGGTTTCACCTGCGGTGCGGCGCGGTTGATTCCCCAAAAGCCAGGTTGGGCGAAATTCCCCGCAATTGACTGACGGCAGGGCAATCGGGTGAAGGATTGTAGTCCATCCCTTTTTTCGTCATTCCCGCCTTCGCGGGACTGACGGCCTTATCTGCGGGACTATTCTCCTTCACCCGATTGCCCTGTGACTGACGGTTGACAGGGTTGAATTGCGACTAGTTATCCATTACGGTCCCGGTTGCATCTATGTGGTGAAGCCATGAGCGTACAGCAGAAGCTCGTCGATCCCGAGGGGCTCGGTAAGCAGGGCGGCGGTTGGCGCGGTTTCGTCACCCACGTTCTCGCGTCCATCAAGATTTCCGGCGATCAACTGGTCGATGTGCTGGTGCCGTTCTGGCACACCGTCCACATTCGCCGTCACGCCGCCGCGGTGACCATTTCCCGCGTGCAACTGCTGGCGGCCATGTTCGCCGTGCTGGTGCCGCTGTGCTCGCTGCTGGACTGGATGGTCTTTCCGTGGCCGCAATGGGCGATGATGACCATCATGCGGGTCATTTCCGGCGCCATCTTCCTCGCCCTGGCCTGGCCGTGGAATTTCGCCAAGACCAAACTGCAGGCCGACGCCATGCTGTTCGCCATGCTGCTGGTGCCGCCGGTGTTCTATCTGGTGTCCATCTTCATCACCCAAGGGGTGGAGTTCGACACTTTCGGCACGCTGGTGGTGCGGCTCTATGGTTTGATGCCCAACATTGTGCTGGCCGGGCTGGCGGTGTTTCCGCTGACGGCGCTTGAGGTGCTGGTTTTCTCCATCCCGGCCTTCGTCTTCGCCGTGGTCGGCCTGCTGATGGAGGGACAGGTCCTGTCCCTCGAACATCATGGCCCGATGCTGTGGCTGATGGTGCTGGTGATGGGCGTCGCCATGTTCTCGGGCATGAGCCAGATGCATTACATGGCAGCGTTGGTGCATCGTGCCATGGTTGATCCGCTGACCGGGGCCTATACCCGGCGCTCGGGGGCCGAGACCCTGGAGTTGCAGTTCCGGCTGGCGGCATTGCAGAACGCGCCGGTGTCGGTGGCCTTCTTCGATCTCGACCACTTCAAGTCCATCAACGACAGCTATGGCCACGAGGAAGGCGACAAGGCGCTGCGGGCATTGGCGGGGCACCTCAAGGATGGGCTGCGGCGTGGTGACGCCCTGGTGCGCTGGGGCGGCGAGGAATTCATCGCCATCATGAACAACACCGATCCCGAGGGGGCCCGCATCGGCGTCCAGCGCCTGCGTGCCGCCGGCTTCGGCATCCGGCCAGACGGCACCCCCTTGACCGCCTCCATCGGCGTCGCCGAACGCAAGGCCGACGGCGTCCTCGACTGGCCCAGCATGATCGAACTGGCCGACAAGCGCATGTATGACGCCAAGAAGGGCGGCCGCGACCGCGCCGTCATGCCCGACGGTGAGGTGCTGGTGTTCGGGGGGCGGTAAGACGCCATGCTACCGCTCGCGGAAGGCCTCGTGCCGTAGCTTGACCACCGGCTTGATGAGGAATTCCATCACGGTGCGCGCCCCGGTGTGGATCTCCACCGTCGCCTGCATGCCGGCGGTGATCGGGCGTTTGTCGGACTCATCGCCGATATAGGAGCGGTCGGTCTGCACCACGACGCGGTAGTAGGGCTGGTTCTGCGGCGGGCCGCCGATGGTGGTGTCGGGGGCGACCAGGATGACGTCGCCCTCCAGCCCGCCATAGGTGGTGTAGTCGTAGGCCGACAGCTTGACCGTCGCCTTCTGGCCGGTCTGGACATAGCCGCGGTCCATGGGCGACAGCTTGGCATCGATCTGCAGGCGTTCGTGCAGCGGCACCATTTCCATGATGGGGTCGCCGGCCTTGATGACGCCGCCGATGGTGTTGGAGCGCATGTTCTTGACGATGCCGTCGATGGGGCTGGTGATCTGGGTGCGGCGCTGCTGGTCCGAGGCCTGTGCCCAGAGTTCGCGGGTGCGGGCGATGTTGAGCTCGCACTCGGACATTTCCTGCTGGGCGGTACGGATGAAGCGTGCCCGCTCCTCCTCCATGCGCTGGCGCGCCTCCTGCTGGGCGGCCTGCGAGCGGGGGATCGAGGCCTGCACGCTGTCGAACTGGCCGCGCAGATCCTCCATCTGGGCCTCGGCGGTGACGTGGTCCATCTTCGAGGTCAGTCCCGACTTGATCAGGTCCTTGGACATCTCGAAGCGCTGGGCCGACAGGCGCAGGTTGTTGGCCAGGGCGCGCCGCTTGGTCTCAAGTTCGTTCACCTCCAGGCCCTTTTGCTGCACCTGCTGTTGCAGGACGGAAAGGCTGGCCTTCAACGCCAGACTGCGGGCCTCGTAGGAGTGGCTTTCGGCCTCCAGCAGGTTGGGCTGGCGCTTGGCCTCCTCGGGTGGGAAGGCCAGCGGGGTGCCGCTGAGTTCGGCCACCAGCCGGGCGCGTTGCAGGTGGTAGCCGTCGAGGCGGACCTGCAGTTCCTCGCGGTTGACCGAGCTGACCGCCAGTTCCAGCAGCAGCAGGGGCTCGCCCTCCTTCACCTCGGCGCCTTCCACCGTGTAGATCTCGCGGATGACGCCGCCTTCCAGGTGCTGGATGACCTTGACCTTGCCCTCCGGCACCACCTCGCCCTCGGCGATGGCGACCTCGTCGAGCACCGCGAGTTGTGCCCACACCAGCAGGATCACCAGCAGGCTGACGACGAGGCGCGCCATGGTGCGCCAGGTGGGCAGGGGATAGGCGTTGGCCAACCGGTAGAGTTTGCCCTCGGGGCCGTGATAGTCGCGCAGCGGCGCCGGGCCAAGCGCGTCCAGCGGCGGCAGGAACCAATCCACGACCGCCTTCAGGGCCTTGTGGGCATACCAATGGGCGCGGGCCGCCACACCCGCCGGCGGCCCTGGCTGGTCCTCCGCCGGTTGTGGACGGGCGAACAACCAGCGGATGAACCTCCACAGCGCCGTCAGGGCGCCAAGCACCCGCTCCCTCTGCGACGGTGGCGGAGCACCGCCGGGCGGCTGTGGACCACCCCCCCCGCCGCCGCCGCTCATCATCGCCATCATCTGCATCATCTGCTCGGAGGAGAGCTGCTGCTGCGGGGCGTCGGGAGCCGGGGGAGAGGGAGCCGGAGGGGAGGGGGATTGCGGATCGGCGCTCATGCCGTCACCGCCTGCGGCGCCGGTTGCTGACGGACGCCGAACAGGCGTTGCAGGGTCTCGGCCGCCGGGCCGGCGGCGACGACGCGGCCCTTGTCCACCACCACCACGTCGCGGCACACCGGCAGCAGCACCGGGCTGTGGGTGACGATGATGACGGTGCGTTCGCGCGCGAACTCGGCCAGGGTATTGCGCAGGTCTTCCTCGGCCTGGCGGTCGAGGCTGGCG
Organism: uncultured Rhodospirillaceae bacterium; assembly: GCA_903941105.1. GTDB lineage: Bacteria > Pseudomonadota > Alphaproteobacteria > Rhodospirillales > Magnetospirillaceae > CAJANL01. The sequence goes on along the minus strand of CAJANL010000176.1, from coordinate 5,194 downwards.
GAGGGTTCATCGAGCAGCAGTACCGGCGGGTTGCCGATCAAGGCGCGGGCGATGGCGATGCGCTGGCGCTGCCCGGCCGACAGGCGCGACCCGGCCTCGCCGATCTGGGCGCCATAGCCGTCGGGCAGGTCGACGATGTAGTGGTGCACTCCGGCGGTCTGGGCGGCGGCGAGGATGTCTTCATCGGTGCAGCCGGGCAGGCCGTAGGCGATGTTTTCGCGGATGGTGCCGTTGAACAGCACGCATTCCTGCGGCACATAGCCCATCCAGCCCGCCAGCTCGGCGCGGGTGAACTGGGCGATGTCGGAGCCGTCGAGCAGGACACGGCCCTTCTCGGGGTGGTAGAGCCCCATCAGCACCTTCAGTAGCGTGCTCTTGCCGCTGCCGTTGCGGCCGAGAATGGCGATGACGCCCCGGGGGCGGATCTCCAGACGATCGATGGCCACCGCCGGCTGCGCCTTCTTGTCGTAGGAGAAGATGAGGTCCTCCACCGCCAGATGGCCCACCGGGCGCTCGCGGCGAATGGCGCTCTCGCGGCGTTCCTCGTCCTCGTTGAAGATTTCCCCCAGGCGCTCGACCGACTGCTTGAAGGCGGCAAAGGTCTTCCAGGCGCCCACCAGTTGGTTGATGGGGCCGTAGAGCCGCGACGACAGCATGTTGCAGGCCACCAGTGCCCCCATGGTCAGCTCGTGGTCGATGATGAACACGGCGCCCACGGTGGTCAGCGCCATGCTGCCCATCATGGTGAGGGTCTGGCCCAGGTTGACGTAGCCGTCCTGCACCGCGCCGCGCTGGATGGACTGCTCGATGGTGCCGGCCTGCCGCTCCTCCCAGATGGGGCGGATGGCGCGGTCGAGCGCCACCGCCTTGACGGTGCCGCGCCCGGCGATGATCTCGGCCACCAGGGCGTCGCGCGAGGACTGGACGTTCTTTTCCTTGCCCGAAGTGTCGGTCAGCGCCGAGCCCGATTTCCACGCCAGCACGATGAAGGCCACGAACATGGCGACGAACACCGCCGCCAGCGGCCGGCCGATGGCGAAGATGACGCCGAGGAACAGGAAGACGAAGGGTAGGTCGGCCAGCAGGATCGCCGTCGCGCCCGACACCGTGTTGCGGATGGCGTCCACATCGCGGAACAGCGTCTGCCAGAACGAGGTCGGCCGGCTCTCCAGGGTGCGCAACGGCAGGTGCATCACCTTGTCGAACAGCTTGGTGCCGACCTCGACGTCGATGCGCAGCGCCACCGTCTGCATGACGCGGCCGCGCGAGGTGCGGACGATGTAGTCGAAGAACAGCAGGACACAGACGCCGATGGTCAGGCCCTTGAGCGTCGCCATGCCGGAATGGCCGATGACGCGGTCATAGACCTGCATCACGAAAATCGGCACCGCCAGCGCCAGAATGTTGACGAAAAGTGACGCCGCCAGCAATTCGCGCATGACGGGGCGAAGCGGGTCGAGGATTGGCGTCAGCCAACTGTTCTTGTCGGCGCTCATGACGATGATTTGCGCCCGGCTGGGGGGCGGATGCAACGAAAAAGACCGAGTCGATGCTCTTGACGGAGGCAACGCAAAGGTTGACGCTGCTGGTATGACCAAGAATCAGATCTTTTCGCGTCCTCTCCACCGTCCGAGCAAGCCCGAGGGCGGTCTGGTCTCCGATCGGGTGGCGGATCGCATCCTGGCCCGCATCGCCTCGGGGGAATGGGGGCTGGGCCATCGTCTTCCCGGCGAACGCCAACTCGCCGAGGAAATGGCGGTCAGCCGCGTTTCGGTGCGCGCCGCGCTGCAAGGGCTGAAGACGCAAGGCTTCCTCGACGCCGTGCAGGGGGGCGGCACCCGGGTGATCGCTTCGACCAGCACCATGGAGCCGGGGCTGGTGGAACTGGTCCGGGTCAATCCCGAGAATCTGCACGACCTTGCCGAGATCCGCTGCAATCTTGAGATCTGGGCGGCGCGCCGGGCCGCACTCAATGCCACCGACTCGCATATCGACGAATTGGCCGCCATCCTGGTCGCCGCCGAGGCCGACATGGCCGATGCCAAGCACAAGACCGAGCACGACCTGCGCTTTCATCTGGCGGTGGCCAAGGCCTCGGGCAGCGGTGTCTACATGCACATCGTCGGCTATATCCGCGGCATCCTGGAAGAGACGGTGGCCTTCCATCGCTACGAGCTGTTCCCCACCGCCGAGGACGACCAGTCGATCCTGGCCCAGCACCGGGCCATTTTCGATGGTATCCGCCGGCGCGACCCCGAGGCCGCCGCCGCCGCCGTGCAGGTGCATCTCGGCTGGGTGGTGCAGGTCCTCTCCGACGAGCGTGAACGCCGACGGAGCGAGACCGCTTGAAGGGCGGCGCCCGCCCACATCCCCTGGTCCCCTGGGCCATGTGGGGCCTCGGCGCTTCCTTCTACTGTTACGCCTTCTTCCAGCGTGTCGCTCCGGCGGTGATGGTGGGCGAGATGATGCGCGAGTTCGCCGTCGGCGCCGCCATCGCCGGCATGTTGTCGGGGCTATACTTCTATTCTTACGCCGCCATGCAGATTCCCATCGGGCTGCTGCTTGACCGCTTCGGGCCGAGGCGGATGCTGGCCGGCTTCGCCGTGCTGTCGGCGGTGGGCAGCGCCCTGTTCGCGATGGCGCCGGGATTGGGGCCGGCCTATGCCGGCCGGGCTTTGGTCGGCCTGGGGGCGGCGGTGACTTGGGTGGGAACGCTCAAGCTGGCCTCGCTGTGGTTCCCGCCGCGGCATTTCGCCCTGGTCACCGGCCTGACCCTGGCCATGGGGATGGCCGGCGCGGTGGGCGGGCAGGCGCCGCTGGCCGCCGCGGTGACCGCCTATGGCTGGCGCGGCACCATGTGGGGAGCGGCAGTGGTCGCGGCCGCGATGGCGGTGGTGCTGTGGCTGTTCGTGCGCGACGGCGTGCCGTCCGAGCGACAGGAGGACTCGCGGGGAAGCTTCGGTGCCGGGCTGATCCTGGCCTTGCGGACGCCGCAGATCATCATCCTCGCCCTCTACAGCTTCACCATGGCGGGGCCGATGCTGTCCGTCGCCGGGCTGTGGGGCGTGCCCTATCTGATGCAGGTGCACGGGCTGGACCGCACCGACGCCGCCTTCACCACCTCGGCCATGCTGGTGGCCTGGGGTATCAGCTCGCCGCTCACCGGCTGGTTCAGCGACCGCATGGGGCGGCGGCGGCCGGCGCTGGTGGTGGCGGCCATCGGCGGTCTGGTGTTCGGCTGGGCGGCATTCTACCTGCCCGGTGTGCCGCTCCCGGTGCGCCAGGTTCTGCTCTGTTGCATGGGCGCCATGGGCGGCGCCTTCGTGCTGTCATTCGCCACCGCGCGCGAGCACGCGCCGATCGCGGCCGGTGGCGCGGTGCTGGGGGTGGTCAACACCTTCTGCATGGCGTCGGGTGCCATCTTCCAGCCCTTGATCGGCTGGCTGCTCGATCTCAACTGGGAGGGTGGGATGGTGGATGGCGGCCGGGTTTATTCCGCCGCGGCCTATGGCACCGCCTTCACGGCGTTGTTGGCCTGCCAGGGATCGGCGCTCCTGCTGGCGCTGGCCAGCCGCGAAACTTTCTGTCGTCGCCACGAATAGGCCGTGGCTAAGGATATAGCCGCTTTCCGACCCGGGCGGGCGGTAGGCGAGGCGTTCCGGCTCTGCTATGGTGCCGCAACTGCGCAATAGGATTTCGTGATGAGAAGATCGAGGAACGCCAAAATCATCGCCACGCTGGGTCCGGCGACGTCGACTCCCCAGGCGATCGAGGGGCTTTTCAATGCCGGAGCCGATGTTTTCCGCCTGAATTTCAGCCATGGCACCCATGCCCAGCATCAGGCCCGCTATGACGCCATCCGCGAGCTTGAGCGCAAGGTCCACCGCCCCATCGCGGTGCTGGCCGACCTGCAGGGGCCGAAGCTTCGGGTGGGGAAATTCCTCGGCGATGTGGTTCGCCTTGAAGCCGGGGCACCGTTTCGTCTCGACCTGTCGGAGGAATTGGGCAGCGCTCAGCGTGCGCCGCTGCTGCACCCCGAGGTGTTCGCCGCCCTGGGGATCGGCACCGAACTGCTGCTCGACGACGGCAAGGTCCGCCTTCGGGTCGAGCGTCACGGCACAGATTTCGCCGACACACGCGTCATCACCGGCGGTGATCTCTCCAACCACAAGGGCGTCAACGTCCCCAACGTGGTCCTGCCCATCTCGCCCTTGACCGAGAAGGACGTCATCGACCTGGAATTCGCGGTGGACATGGGGGCCGATTGGATCGCCCTGTCCTTCGTGCAGCGGGCCTCCGACGTGCAGGAGGCGCGCCGCCTGATCGCCGAGCGCGTCGGCACCCGGGTGCGGCTGCTGTCCAAGCTGGAGAAGCCCTCGGCCATCGAGCATCTCGACGACATCATCGAGTTGTCCGACGCGGTGATGGTGGCGCGGGGCGATCTCGGTGTCGAATGTCCGCTGGAGATGGTGCCGATCCTGCAAAAGCGCATCGTGCGGGCCTGCCGCGCCGTCGGCAAGCCGGTGGTGGTGGCGACGCAGATGCTCGATTCCATGGTTCATGCCCCGTCGCCGACCCGCGCCGAGGCGTCCGACGTCGCCACCGCCGTCTATGACGGCGCCGACGCCGTCATGCTGTCGGCCGAGACCGCCAGCGGCGACTACCCCATCGACGCGGTCACCATGATGGACCGTATCATCGACCGGGTGGAGCGGGACGAGCACTACCGCGTCATCACCGACGCCGCCCGGCGCAGCCCCGAGCACACCACCCGCGACGCCATCAGCGCGGCGGCCCGTCAGGTGGCTCACACGGTAGGGGCGGCGGCCATCGTCACCTACACCTCGTCGGGCTCCACCACCATGCGTGCCGCCCGCGAACGCCCCGAGCAGCCCATCCTGTCGCTGACCTCGGACATCGAGGTGGCGCGTCAGCTGGCCCTGGTCTGGGGCGCCCATACCTGCGTGCTGACCAAGGAGGTGCGCGGTTTCGCCGAGATGGTGAACAAGGCGGTGCATTTCGCCCTGCACGAGGGCTTCGCCCAGACCATCGACCGCATCGTCATCACCGCCGGGGTGCCGTTTGGTTGCTCCGGCACCACCAACATCCTGCGCGTCGTCGAGATCGCCGAGCACAGCGAGCACGGGCACGGGTGAGGGAAGTGCGAGCCACCCTTCGAGACAGCCGCTTCGCG
>CAJANL010000175.1 GCA_903941105.1 uncultured Rhodospirillaceae bacterium | reverse complement strand
CCCGCACGGTGTTCCAGGCCATCGCCGACAAGGGCGACATGAGCTCCAAGGTGCCGGGCTTCAACGTCTACATCTTCGACAGCGCCTATCACTCGACCACCTACCCCTACATCGTCCCGATCATCGGAGGCATCTGATCATGGCCAGCAAAATCAGCTTCCCCCACGGCAATGACTGGGGCGTCATCGGCCCCGAGGGCGACCACGATCTTCCGGTGGATTCGGTGCTGGGTCACCGCTTCCAACTCGTCGATGGCGAGGTCGTCGATCGCTATGACGGCGTCACCGACGATGATGTCCGCGAGATTGATGCCGAGCGCGTCGTCGCGCGGCAGGCCGAGGAACTCCAGGCGGCCAGAACCGCTCTGGTTCGCCGGGTCAAAGCGGAAGCGGCGGGGCGCATCGCCACTCTCGACTGGAAGGTCGAGCGCGCCCGTGAGCGGGATGCCTTGAACGGGACCAAGACCCTCCAGGAGGTCTATGCCGAGCGCGAGGTCATTCGGCTGGCGAGCAACCAGGCCGAAGCTGCAATCGCCAAACTCGCCTCCCAGGAAGAGATCCTGGCCTTCTCCTGGTAGACCCTTCCCCCGACCCGGAATTCAATGCCATGACCGAACAATCCCCGGAAATCTGGGCGGGCGTTGCCACCCAGTATGTGGGCGCGTGGGGGCAGGCCGCTCCCATGGTCCAGGTCGCCGCCATCACCGCCACGGTGGTCATCATTGCCATCATCGCCTGGGCATGGTCGCGGAAGCAGGGGGCGCCGGATGCGTCTGGTGTCCCCGTTGAAGCCTTCGCCCATGTGGTCGAGGAACAGGCCCGCCAGACCGAGGCGCTCCGCTCCGCGGTCGAGGGCCTATCCGAGATCGTCCACGAGATGCGCAAGCTGCTGGCGGCCAGGACCTTCTGCCCGTTCCCGTCCCCCATGTGCGCTCCCGGCAAGGACAACCATGCCTGATCCGGCGTTGTCGCAGGCGCTGAAGGAGGCGTTTGCATCGGCCCCGGCCGGAACGGTGATTCTCGATACGTTGGAGATCTGGCATCCAACCTTTGACGAGCCGATCCGGGTGGTCCGTGACCATGCTGACCTCACCGCCCGGCTGGAGGCCGGTGCGCCCCGCGATGGCGGCAAACGAGTGACATTCGCCGCGCTAGCTTTCGAGTTCTCGCCGCCACCGGTGGATACCGCTCCGGTGCCGGAAATCACCGTCACCCTCGACAATGTCGGCAGCGACATCACCGATGCCCTTGAGGGAGCCGCCATCAGCCAGCAGGTGATCGAGATCACCTGGCGGCCCTATCTTTCCACCGATCTCAACGGCCCCCATATGGACCCGCCCATCACCATGACCCTGACCGAGGTCGAAGCCGACACCATGAGGGTCACCGGGCGCGCCCGCATGCTGGATGCGGGCAACAAGTCGTTTCCGTCCATCACCTACACCGCCCGGCGCTTTCCCGGATTGGCGCGGTGATCTTCGCAGGGCGCTGCCCTGTCCTTAGACCCGGGGGGCATACATGCCCCAGGGCACCTGCCAGGGACTCGTCCCTGGACCCCATTCCTTCGAGGGCATCATGCATTGGGCTATCGCTTATATCGGCCTGCCGTGGTCCGTCCATGGCAGCGGGCCGGACTCGTTCAATTGCTGGGAATTCGTCCGCATGGTGCAGGCCGAGCATTTTGGCCGCCTGCTGCCCGAGATCGGCAATCCCGAAGACATGCTGGTCATGGGGCGAACCTTTCGCGACCACCCCGAGCGTCGGCGCTGGGCCAAGGTTGACCCGCCTGCGGAGGGCGATTGCGTCCTGCTGCGCCGGTCCCGCCATCCCATCCATGTGGGGGTCTGGCTCGACGTGGATGGCGGCGGCGTCCTGCATTGCGCCGAGGGTGCCGGGGTGGTGTTCCAGCGTTCGGACGCGATCAAGCTCAACGGCTGGGCCATCGAAGGCTTCTATCGGTTCTCGCCATGACCGCGTCCATCGTCATCGTCACCAATCCGTTCGAGCCGGTGGCCAGCCGCTCGGTGCATGCGGTGGAAGCCGGGATCACGCTGGGCGGCCTGTTGCAGGGTTGCGGCATCGCCGAGGATTGCTGGCCCGATGGCCCGGAAATTCTGATCGGCGGCATGACGGTGCCGGTCGGCATTTATGCCGTCCGGGCCATCGTGGACGGCGAGGTCGTCACCGTCATTCGCTGGCCCCAGGGCGGCGGGGGCGGTGGTGGGGGCGGCAAGAACCCCATGCGGATCGTGCTGACCATCGCGGTGATGGTGGCCGCCATCTATCTGG
>CAJANL010000174.1 GCA_903941105.1 uncultured Rhodospirillaceae bacterium | reverse complement strand
GTCTTCGGCCCCGGCATGCAGGAGACCGACTACCGCGTGCTGCCCAACTTCGCCAGCCGCATCAAGGCGGGCCAGCCGCTGAACGTCTACGGTTCGGGCAACCAGACCCGCACCTTCTGCTACATCACCGACGCCATGGTCGGCTTCCTGCTGGTGGTGCTGCGCGGCGTGCCGGGCGAGCCCTACAACATCGGCAACCCCAAGCCGGAAATCTCCATGGTCGAGCTGGTGCACCGCATCGAGAAGGTGCTGGGCAAGAAGGTGGCGCACAACATCATCGAGTATCCCGACAGCTACCCCGCCGACGAGCCCAACCGCCGCTGCCCCGACATCCGCAAGTCCAAGCTGCAGTTGAAGTTCGAGCCCTCGGTCGAGCTGGAAGACGGCTTGAAGCGCTTCTTCGGCTGGGCGGACAAGGTCTATACGGGCGAGCAGTGAGCGACGGCGTCCGCCTCGGCCTGATCGGCGCCGGCCGCTGGGGGCGCATCTTCATCCGCACCATCGGCGCCGCTCCCGGCGTCGAGCTGGCGGCGGTGGCCAGCTCCAATCCTGAGACCCGGGCGCTGTTGCCGCCCGGTACCGCGCTGGTTTCCGACTGGCGCACCCTGCTGGCGGCGGGTGGCCTCGACGGCGTCATCGTCGCGACGCCGCCCGCCAGCCATGCCGAGATCACCATCGCCGCGCTGGCCGCCGGCCTCCCCGTCCTGGTCGAGAAGCCGCTGACCATGGACCCGGCCGAGGCCGAGGCCATCCGCGCCGCCGCCGAACGGGCGCGGCTCACCGTCATGGTCGACCACGTCCACCTGTTCAGCCCCGCCTGGCGCCAGTTGAAGCGCCTCGCCGCCGGGCTGGGGCCGGTGCTGGCCATCGAGGGCCAGGCCGGCAATCCCGGTCCGCGCAGCTCGGACACCCCCATCCTGTGGGACTGGGGACCGCACGACGCCGCCATGTGCCTCGACCTGCTCGGCGGCGCCCCCGACTCCGCCACGGCGGCGAGCGCGGCTGACACGGTGCGGTTGCGGCTGTCCTTCGGCGCCGTCACGGCCGAGATCACCCTGGGCACCCTGCCCACCAAGACCCGCCGCTTCGCCGTCACCTGCCAGGGCGGCCGGCTGGCCTATGACGATCAGGCGGCCGCCAGGCTGACTCTCGACGGCCGGCCGGTGCCCCTCGATGCCGACCCGCCGCTGACGGTGGCGGTGGGCGAATTCGCCGCGGCGGTGGCCGGGAAGCGGTTCGACACCGCCAGTCTCGACCTGGGTGTCGCGGTGGTGCGTCTGCTGGCGGACTGCCGCATGGAACTTTCGTCTTAACATCGAAGCCGGCGGTGGTGTATTGAACGGCGTCGATTCAGGAGTGCGGTGACCATGTCCTATACCGAACAGCACCTGCGCGAGACCATCGAAGTGGTCCAGAAGCTGGACGCCGGCCGCATCGAGGCCATGGCGGAAGGTCTGGCGGCGGTGCGCGAGCGCGGCGGGCGGCTGTTCTTCCTGGGCGTCGGCGGCAGCGCCGCCAACTGCTCGCACGCGGTCAACGACTTCCGCAAGATCGCCGGCTTCGAGGCCTATGCCCCCACCGACAATGTTTCGGAACTGACCGCCCGCGCCAATGACGAGGGCTGGGATTCCATCTTCGCCGAGTGGCTGCGCACCAGCCGCCTGTCGGCCGCCGACGCCGTGCTGGTGCTGTCGGTGGGCGGCGGCGACGCCGAGCGCAATGTCAGCCCCAATCTGGTCAAGGCGCTGGCCTTCGCCAAGGAAATCGGCGCCGGCATCTATGGCATCGTGTCGCGCGACGGCGGCTACACCGCCAAGGTTGCCGACGTGGCGGTGCTGGTGCCGGTGGTCAATCCGGTCAACACCACCCCCCACGCCGAAGCCTTCCAGGCGGTGGTGTGGCACCTGCTGGTGTCGCATCCGCTGCTGAAGGCCGCTCCGACCAAATGGGAAACGGTGCGGTAACAGGAGAGAGTCCCCGCCATGCATGTCCAGTCCAAGCGTCCCGCCGTCTCCGACCTCAAGGTCGCCATCTTCGCCGACGGCGCCGATATTTCCGGCATGCTGGAGATGTACCCCAATCCGCTGATCAAGGGCTTCACCACCAATCCGACGCTGATGTGCAAGGCCGGCATCGCCGACTACGCCGCCTTCGCCGCCGAGGTGGTGCAGGCCATTCCCGACCGGCCGATCTCGTTCGAGGTGCTGGCCGACGATCTGCCCGAAATGGAGCGCCAGGCGCTGGCCATCAGCCGCTGGGGCAAGAACGTCAACGTCAAGATCCCCGTCACCACCACCCTGGGCGAATCCACCGCCGCCATCGTGCACCGGCTGTCGCGCCAGGGGGTGAACCTCAACGTCACCGCCCTGACCACCCTGGCCCAGGTCAAGACGGTGGCCGAGGCCGCCGGAGGCGGCGCGCCCTGCTACATTTCGGTGTTCGCCGGCCGCGTCGCCGACACCGGTGTCGACCCGCTGCCGGTCATGTCCGACGCGGTCCGCGTGCTGGCCAAGCACGGGACCAACCTGGAACTGATCTGGGCCAGCCCGCGCGAGCTGCTCAACATCTTCCAGGCCGACGCCATCGGCTGCCAGGTCATCACCGTCACCAACGACATCCTGAAGAAGCTGTCGCTGGTCGGCCGCGACCTCGACGAGTACTCGCTGGACACGGTGAAGATGTTCCGCACCGACGCCATCGCCTCGGGCTTCACGGTACCCTGACGGGGCACAGTCCCCAGGCGGCGGCGGGCAGGCCCAGGGCCGCCGCCAGCTTCTGCCGCAACAGCGGGCGTTCATAGCGCAACTCGACCCGGCGCGCCCCCGCCGGCACCGGCACCGTCATGTGGATCATGTTGGCCGGCACCACTGGCGCCGGGCGGCCGTCCACCGCCGCCGTCCAGAACGGCGTCGGGTTGATGTTGAATACCACCAGCCCGCCCGGGCCGCCCTCGGCCAGCTCGGCCACCATTCCGTCGCACACCTGGCGGTAATTCGACACCGCCGCCAGCCCCGGCGGCGGCACCAGCGTCCCGACGTCCTCGGCCCGCACCACCGCCGCCCCGGCCAAGGCCTCGCGGCGCACCACCGCCAGGAATTCCTCGTCCGACAGGCCCGGCGGCACCACCTCCAGCCGGGCGGCGGCGAACACCCGCGGCAGCGGCGGGGCAAGACGGTAGACCTTCAGCGGCAACGGCGCCGTCAGGTCGTGGACATAGCCGGCAATGCGGCGGCCCGCCGGCAGGGTGTTGCGGGTCGGCACCGCATCGGAGCCGGCCACCTTCTCCAGCTCGGGGCCGGTCAGCGGCAGCGCCGACAGCACGGTGCCCACATTGGCGATGCGCAGGAGGTCGGCATCGGCCATCTGGGCGAAGCGGTACGATTCGCAGCACTTGTAGTCCAGCCCGGCCATCTCCAGGGTGATTTCACCGTCGGCGACACTGACGCCATGGCCGGTGCGGCTTTGCACCGGCGCCAGGATGCCCTTCTGCCAATAGGTGGCGTAGGGACGGGGAACCACATTGAACTTGCCGTCGAAGGAGTCGCGGCCCGCCGCCGGCAGCAGGTTCTCGGGCAGGCGATAGGGCACCACCACCGAGCGGTCCTCGCCCAGGCTGTCCCGCACCGAATCCACCGCCGCCATGCCGCCGGACATGGCGGTGATGCCGCCCTCGGCCAGCCAGGTGGGCAGGTCGACCGCCTTGAACCACACCAAGTGATAGACCGCCATGGCGGCCACCAGGCGGACCGGCAGCCGGCTGGACGGCCGCCCGGCCATGGCCGCCGCCGCCACGAACACCGCCACCGCGACGATGCCGTCCGAGGCATAAAGGAAGTTGAACCCCTTGAGCGGCGCCAGCCCGAGGGCGGCCCACGGCACCGCCAACAGCAGCGGACCCAGCAGCAGCGAGGCCGCCGCCACCGCCACCAGCACGGCGCGGCGGCGGTCGTGCCACAGCGCGAACAGGCAGGCCAGGACGGCGAGAAGCGTGGCACCGCTCAGCCGCCCGGTCAGGCTGGCGACCGCCTCCCAGAACGGCCGGGCGACGTCGACGGAGCCGCGGAACGACCACGGCGCCAGCATCACCTTGGCGAACAGCGATTCGTGCCAGTTGGCCAGGGCCACCACCGTCAGGATGGCGATGGCCGCCAGGGTGCGCGGCCAGGTGCGGCGTCCGGCCAGCAGGGAGGCGAATCCCACCGCCGGAGCCAGGGCGATGAAGGAATGGGTGATGGTCATGCTGAGGGCATGGACGGCGGCGAAGGCGGCCACCCCGCTCCAGTACCAGCGCCGCTCCTGACGCCCGACGATCAGATAGGCGGCCAGCGGCATGGCGGCATAGCCGAGGCCGCCGGTCCACGAGTAGTGGGTGTAGGCCTCATGCGCCAGCGAGAAGAAACAGGCCACCGCCAGAGCACCGGCGCGCGGCGCCCGAAACAGGCGACGCGCTGCCAGATAGGCGCCCACGACGCAGACCGTGGTGATCAGCAGCTGGTGCAGTGCCGACGCCAGCCACACCGGCAGCACCAGCAACAGGCCCCGCTCCAGCGACAGCGCCTGCCCGCTGTTGAGACCCATGGCCAGCACATCCTGGCCACCGGCGAAGGCGTGGCCGAACATCCCCTGCTGCCACTTCGCCTGATAGAGATCGGCCGGCATCGACTGGTTGAGATCCACCGCCTGCAGCGCGAAGGACCATGGGCCGGCAATCCAGTATTGGGCGGACGCCGCCAGAACCCAACCGAGGCCGATGATCCAGGCGGCTCGGCGCGACAAATGGTCGGACCGGACTGGAAAGAGGAGGAACGCGGCGGCCGCGGCCAGCCACGACAGCCCGTTTACCGCCGCCCAAAACATCCGATACTCCTGGCCTGGCAACGCGGCGGTCACCTTACGCCGGGATTTCCCACCGGGTCAACGAAGGGCCGAAAACCTTGATCGGCGAGGGAAGGACGCGTACTTTGCCGCCGGTCTGGCCCGGGAGCCGAGACGGGAGGTACCCCGTTCATGAGAATCGCCTTCGTCGACAACTTCGCCTTCAATTTCGGCATTGCCCACTTGATGCCCGAACTGAAGATGGCTGGTCACGATACCCATTTCTTCAACCATCCATTCTCGAAGTGGCAGGCCAAGGTCTTTTCCGAGCCGCAGCGCTATTACAACTTCGACAAGTTGGCCGACGAGATTCTGGCGTTCGCCCCCGATGTGGTCGGTGGTGCGGTTCTCAGCGCCAATTACCAGTTCTTCCGGCAACTGGTAGACAAACTCAAGCAGCGCCGGCCCGACCTGCCGGTGGTGGCCGGCGGCGTGCTGCCGACCATGGCGGCCAAGCTGTTCTTCGACGACACCAAGGTCGACTATGTCTATCGCGGCGAGGCCGAGGGCCAGGTATGCCGCCTGTTCGAGGCCATCGTCAGCGGCGACCCGACCTCCGTCCCCAACCTGTGCCGGCGCACCGAAAATGGCTTCCACCTGGCGGAGGTGGTCCACAAGGTGGATGACCTCGACGCCCTGCCCTATTACGACAAGGAAGCCTACGACACCACCCATGTCCTGCCCATGCTGACCGGCCGGGGCTGCGTCCAGAAATGCACCTATTGCTCGGCCGGCAGCCACACCCGCCTCGTCACCCCCGACGGCATGAAGCTGATCCGCAAGCGCAGCGTCGACAACGTGCTGGACGAGATCGAGCAGGCAGTACGCAAGACACCCACCGTCAAGACCATCTACTTCAACGATGATTATTTCATCTATGGTCGGGAATGGACGGCGGAATTCGCCGAGAAATACCCGGTGCGCGTCGGGCTGCCGTTCTCCTGCATCGCCTTTCCCGCCTCCATCAACGAGGACATGGCCGATCTGCTGGTCAAGGCGGGCTGCGAGACCGTCTATATGGGCTTCCAGACCGGCGCCGAGGCCTACAAGCGCAAGGTGCTCGACCGTCACGAGGCCAACGAGCGCGTGGCGGCGGTGATCGAACTGCTGCACAGCCGTGGCATCGAATGCGTCATCGACCACATTCTCAACCTGCCGGGTGAGACACGGGACGACATCCGCACCTCGTTGGCGTTCTACATCGACAATAACGTCAAGTGGCTGAACATCGCCTTCCTCAACTACTTCCCCGACAGCCGCATCACCCATCAGGCCCATCAGATGGGCGTGCTGGACGATGCCCTCTACCACGAGATCCTGCTCAACCGGCACATCGGCGAACAGTCCTATCGCGGCACCATCACCAACCGCAAGCTGTCGGATCAGCAGGTGCGCTGGGCGCTGTGCATCCGGCTCGCCCACTGGCTGCCGGGGCCGCTGCTGATGAAGCTGTACGACAAGGGCTGGGACCGCATCCTGCCGGCCGGCCGCAGCTTCTATTACGGCTTCTCGCTGCTGACCATGGCCAAGGACCTGGGGCTGCGCGCCATCATGGTGTCGTTCGTCATCAACGGCCTGTTCCAGACCCGCAAGGGCAGTGGCCTCGACACCGTCACCGGCTGGGCGCGGGACCTGTGGCGCCGGCTGCGGCCCTCCGGCGTCAAAAAGGCGTGACCGCCTGTACGCCGCCCGGGCCATTTGCTAGAGTGCGCCCCGCCCATTCGGCCAGGGCGGCACCGCATAGGATGTGACCATGAAGATCGTTCGCGCCCCCCTTCGCATCACCCTTGGAGGCGGCGGCACCGACCTGCCGGGCTGGTACCGCGAGCATGGCGGCTTCCTGGTCGCGGCGGCGGTGGACAAGTTCATTTACGTCACCGGCTCGCGGCGGTCCTATGACGAGAAGATCTGGCTGAGCTACTCCAAGGTCGAGGTCTGCGATCAGGTCGCCGACATCCAGCACGAGCTGTTCAAGGCCTGCCTGGCCAAGTTCACCGTGCCGCTGGGCTTCGAGATGCACTCCATCTCCGAACTGCCCGGCAACACCGGCCTGGGCTCGTCGGGAGCCTTCCTGGTGGCGGTGATCAAGCTGCTGTGCGAGGTCGAGCGCCGGGCGCTCAGCACCCACGAGATCGCCGACCTGGCCTGCAGGATCGAGATGGAGGAGCTGGGCCGCTCGTCGGGCAAGCAGGACCCCTACGTCGCGGCCTTCGGCGGCGTCATCACCATGACCATGGACAAGAAGGGCCATGTCGAGGTCGAGCCGCTGGCCCTCAGCAACCGCACCCTGCGCGATCTCAACAACAACATCCGCCTCTACCACACCGGCATCACCCGGCAGTCCGAGGAAGTGCTGAAGTTCCAGAACCGCGATCTCGGCGGCAAGGTCAAGAGCGCGGTCGAGGCCATGACCCGCATCCAGGAAATCGGCTACGAGTCGCGCGACTGCCTGCTCAAGGGCGACGCCGACGGCTTCGGCCACCTGCTGCACGAGCACTGGCTGGAGAAGAAGTCCATGTCCGGCAACATGTCGGCGCCCTCCATCGACGCCCTCTACGACTACGCCATGGCCCACGGCGCCCTGGGCGGCAAGGTGGTGGGGGCCGGCGGCGGCGGCTTCCTGATGGTCTATGTGCCCACCCCCAAGCTGGTGGACTTCGACGAGGCCATGACCCGGCTGGGCAGCCGCGAGATGGAATGGCGCTTCTGCGACACCGGCGTCTCCGCCGTCTACTCGCTGTGACGCGCATGAAGCCCCGTGTCGGCATCATCGGCGGCGGGCTGTTCGGCCTGACCACCGCCATCCATCTCGGTGAGACCCACGACGTCACCGTGTTCGAGCAGGCCGACGACATCCTGACCGGCGCCACCTGGGCCAATCACAACCGCCACCATTTCGGCTATCACTATCCCCGTAGCCCCGAGACGGCGCTGCAATGCCTGGGGGCGCGCGAAAGCTTCGAGGCCATCTATGGCGAGTGCGTCAACCGCGCCTTCGCCAACTACTACTGCGTCGCCCGCGACGACAGCAAGACCACCCCCGAGGACTATGTCCGCTTCTGCGACCAGGTCGGGCTGAAGTGGCGCGAGGAATGGCCGGCCGAGGGCATCCTGGACCGCTCGCGCATCGCGCTGAGCCTGCGCACCGAGGAAGGCGTCTACGACTACGCCATCCTCAAGCGTCTGGTGGCGGAGCGGCTGGCCGGCGCCTCGGGCGTCGATGTCCGCTTCGGCCGGCTGGTGGTGGACGCCGGTATCGAGCCCTCGGGCGCCAAGACGCTGGTGGTGCAGGACCGCAACGGCGAGCGCCGTACCGAGCGCTTCGACTACGTGGTCAACGCCATGTACGCCAACTTCAACCGCTTCTGCGGCTGGATGGGTTTCGAGCAGAAGCTGCTGCAATACAATCTGCAGGAGCTGTGCGTCATCGATCTGCCGGTCGACCAGCCCATCGGCATGACCATCCAGGACGGCCCGTTCCCCTCGTTCCTACCGCTGGGCTTCTCGCGCAACCGCTGCCTGTTCGCCCATGTCGAGGCCTCGCAGCTGGTGCGCGACGTCTCCAGCGGCACCACGCCGCTGCTGAGCCGCTCGCTCAACGTCCAGACCAACTGGTGCGGGGTGCGGGACGTCAGCGC
This sequence comes from uncultured Rhodospirillaceae bacterium, assembly GCA_903941105.1. Classification (GTDB taxonomy): domain Bacteria; phylum Pseudomonadota; class Alphaproteobacteria; order Rhodospirillales; family Magnetospirillaceae; genus CAJANL01. The sequence goes on along the minus strand of CAJANL010000174.1, from coordinate 48,245 downwards.
GCCCTATATTCCGGTGATCAAGCGGGCCGAATACGTGCGCTCGATCCTGGTGGACCGGGTGGTGGACGCCGCCCAGTCGGCCACCGACGCCCGCCTGACCGAGGTCACCACCCATGGCCAGGGCTGCTGGTCCATCTTCGCCGCCAAGATCATCACCTGCGAGGCCAACGCCCGCAGCATCGCGGCGGCGATCCGGGGATAGCTAACCCTCCTGTGCCCGGCGCAGCAGTTCGGGGGTGTCGATGGCGGTGACCTTCTCGCCGAAGGTCACGCCCGACAGCTTGCGGCCGGCGGCCAGCAGGGCGGGGATGACGTCGCGGCCGAAATCGCTGAAACCCTGGGGAATCTCGGCCAGCACCGATGCGTTCACCACATAGATGCCGGCGTTGACCCAATGGCTGGGCGGCTCGCCCTGGGGCTTTTCCACGAAACCACGGATGGTGCCGTCGGCCTCCAGCATGGCGACGCCGCTCAGGCGCACGTCGTCGAGATGGAACAGGGCGATGGTCATGTCGGCGCCGGCCGCCCTATGGGCACGGTACAGCCGGCCCAGATCGTAGTCCGAGTAGTTGTCGGCATAGACCACGAAGAACGGCTCGTCCCCCAGCCCCGGAGCGAACTGCTTGACGCCGCCGGCGGTGCCGAGCAATTCCGGCTCGACCGCGTAGTCGATGGCCAGCCCGTAGCGGCTGCCATCGCCGAGATGGGCCGGAATGGCCTCGGGCAGGTGATGAAGATTGACGAACAGACGCTCGACGCCGTGGCGGCGGCACAATTCGACATTCCACTCGATGACCGGCTTGCCGTTGATCGCCACCATGGGCTTCGGAATGGCCTGGGTGACCGCGCCCAGGCGCTCGCCCTTGCCGGCCGCCAGCAGCACCGCCTTCATGCGAAGGGCACGAACAGAATGCTGCCGCGGGTGGGGCAGCGCGGCAACAGGCCGCGGCGATAGTCGAGGCTGCACTGGATCCAGATTTCGAACACCGCCAGCCCGGCGCGCATGGTGGTCTTGAGCGCCTTCAGCGGTGCCTTGGGGACGCAACGCGAATCGTCGTCGTGGATATAGGGCACCGGCAGTTCGGTCACCGTCATGCCCAGCCCGTGCGCGCGGACGATGATCTCGGCGTGCTTGAGGCCATCGTGCTTCAGGCGCATCTTCGGCACCACGCCCAGCACCGCCTTGCGATCATAAAGCTTGAAGCCGATCTGCGGGTCGCGCACCCCCATGGGGAACAGCACCACGAACAGGGTCGACATGATCCACGAGATCAGGCTGCGCGCCGCCGACTTGCCCTCCACCGGCGGCAGGTCGCCGCGCAGGATGCGCGAGCCGATGGCGCAACCCTTCTCGCCGACATGGGGCAGCAGGCGCTCGAACTCGCGCGGATGGACGGCGCAGTCGGCATCCATGTTGCCCACCAGCTCGTGGCGGGCGTGGCGAAAGCCGGACAGGATGGCGTTCATGGCCCCCACATGGGGTTCCTCCACCAGCCGCAGGCGCGGCTCCGTCCTGGCCATCTCGCGCACGATGTCGCAGGTGGCGTCGGCGCTGCCGTCGTCGACGATGATCAGCTCGACGTCGAACACCGCCGTCGCCGCCGCCCAGTCCATCACCTCGCGGATGGTCGGCGGCAGGCGTCGTTCCTCGTTGAACGCCGGGATAACGATCGAAAGACCTCTCTTGCCCATCCGTACCTTCCTGCGCGAATCCGCACGATCTATAGCCCGTCCGCCATGCCCGGTCCAATACCAATCCCTCGCGGCATAAGCACTTGGTTTTAAACGGGGCAGCGTGTAGAAGGCAGGAGTCGTCAGCAACGGGGTGGGTCCAGCGTCCATGTGCGGCATCGCCGGCAGCACCGGGGCATCCACCGACCTTCTGGCGGAGATGGCCGCCCGCCTCGCCCATCGCGGCCCCGACGGCCACGGACAATGGAGCGATCCCGAGGGCGGCTGCGGGCTGGTGCATACCCGGCTGGCGGTAATCGACCTGTCCAGCGGCGGCGCCCAGCCGATGCAAAGTCCATGCGGCCGCTTCGTCATCGCCTTCAACGGCGAAATCTACAATTACCGTGCCCTGAGGGCCGAGCTTGAGGCGGCGGGCGAGAGCTTCGGCTCCTCTTCAGACACCGAGGTGCTGCTGCGCCTGCTGGCCCGCCATGGACTGGCGGCGCTCGACCGCCTGCTGGGAATGTTCGCCTTCGCGCTGTGGGACCGCGCCCAGCGCCGCTTGACCCTGGTGCGCGACCGGCTGGGGGTCAAGCCGCTGGTCTATGCGCCACTCCCCGGCGGAGGCCTGGCCTTCGCCTCGGAGATCCATGCCCTGCGCGCCCATCCCGGCATCGACCTCGCCCCCGACCGCCAGGCGCTGTCCGAATACCTCGCCTGCCTCTACGTGCCGGCGCCGCGCACCCTGCATGGCGGCATCTCCAAGCTGGAGCCCGGCTGCTGGCTGACCTGGCAGGACGGCCGCGTCGAGACCGGCCGCTGGTGGCGGCCCCGCTACACCGGCGAGCGTTCCCCCTCCCTCGACGAGGCGGTGGAGGAACTGATGCCGCTGCTGAAGCAGGCGGTGGCCGCCCGGCTGGTGGCCGACGTCGAGGTGGGATGCTTCCTGTCCGGCGGCATCGACAGCTCGGTGATCGCCGCCCTAATGGCGGAGCAGCGCCGCGCCGAGGGAGCGCCGCCACCGCGCACCTTCACCATGACCTTCGACGAGGCCGCCTATGACGAGCGCGACGCCGCGGCGGCGGTGGCGGCCCATATCGGCTCGACCCACACCGAACTGCCCGCCCGGCCCGAGGCGGCGCGACTGCTCGACGACATGGTGCGCCATTTCGGCGAGCCGTTCGGCAATCCCACCGCGCTCTTGATCCACGACCTGTCGGCCAAGGCTCGGCAACATGTCACTGTCGCCCTGGTGGGCGATGCCGGCGACGAGGTGTTCGGCGGCTATCCCCGCTATCAGGGCGGCCTGTGGGCCGAGCGGTACGCCCGTCTGGTTCCCCGTCCGCTGCGGGCCGCCGCCGCCACCGCCGCCGGGCTGATCCCCGAGAGCAGCCGTGGCCGCCACGGCCTGCGCCGCGCCCGCGAGTTCCTCGCCGCCGGTGCCCTGCCGGCGCCGGAGCGCTATGCCTCCTGGGTGGAGTATTTCGACCCCGCCGAGCGCGCCGAACTGCTGGGGCTGCCGCACCCGCCGCCACGGCCCATCGCCGAACTCTACCGCCGCTCGCCTTCGGCCCAGCCGCTCGACGCCATGCAGCAGACCGACCTGGAATCATTCCTGCCCGGCAACCTGCTGGCCTATGGCGACGCCATGAGCATGGCGGTGGCGCTCGAACTGCGGCTGCCCCTGCTCGACCACCGGCTGGTTGAGGCGGTGGGCAAGCTGTCGCCGGCCTTGCGCTTCGCCCACGGAAAGAAGACCCTGCTGAAAGCGGCGGCACGCCGTCTGCTGCCCGCCGCCATCGTCGACCGCCCCAAGCTGGGCTTCAACCCGCCCATGGGGGTGTGGCTGCAGGGCGAGCTGAAGGGTCTGGTGGCGCAACGCCTGACCAGGCCGCGCCTGACCGAGCTGGGGCTGGAGTGGGCGCCGGTGGCGCGATTGCTGGCCGAGCAGGCCGGCGGGCGGCGGGACCATTCCTTGAAGATTTGGGCGCTGCTGGTGCTCGAAGCGTGGCAGCGGGGACAGGGACGATAGGATGACGGCGGACGGCTCGGCCTGGGAAGATTCGCTGGCGGCCTGGGCATTGACGGTGGCGGCCGCCCTGTTGCCGGTGGCGGCGGTATTCGCCCCCCTCGGGGTGGCGCCGCTCGGCGCCGCCACCGGCCTCGCCACCCTGCCGCAATTGTTGCGGCGGCGCTCGTGGCGGCGCGTCGACTGGCCGCTGGCCGCCGGACCGCTGCTGCTGTGCCTGTGGGCCCTGATCAGCGCCGCCTGGGCGCTTGACCCGACCCAAGCGGTAAAGGGAGCGGCCAAGCTGGCGACCACCGCCGTGCTCGGCGCCGCGACGGTGACGGCGGCCATGGCGGTGACCGCCGGGCAACGACGGCGGATCGGGCAGGCCCTGAGCGTCGCGACGGCCGCCATGGTGGTGGTGCTGACGCTGGATTACGCCATTCATCTCAGCGTCACCCACGCCGTCCTGGCCCTCAAGGGCGACCCCATGGTCGGGCAGAAGAGCCATCTCAACCGGGGCGCCACCGTGGTGGCCATCGTCGCCTGGCCCATCGCCCTGCTGCTGGCAGGGCGCCTTCGCACCCTGCCGACCGTCCTGCTGACCGGAGTGGCCATGCTGCTGCTGCTGCTCAGCGACAGCACCTCGACCCGCCTGGCGGTGCTCGCCGCCGCCGCCATGGCCGGCGCCATGGCGGTGGCACCGCGCCTGGCATTGCGTGCCCTGGCGGTGCTGGTAGTGATGATGGCGGTGGCCCTGCCCACCGCCATGCGCGAGGTTCCGCCGCCGCAACACACCCTGCAGAACTGGACCTGGGTGCCCAACTCGGCCCATCACCGCCTGACCATCTGGAGCTTCACCGCCCAGCGCATCGCCGAGCATCCCTGGCGCGGCTGGGGCATGGACGCCTCGCGCACCATGCCGGGGGCCGACGACGAGGTGCGGCTCAAGCGGATCGCTCCCGACGGCAGCGTCGCGGTCGAGGTCATCGAATCCATGCTGCCGCTGCATCCCCACAACGCGGTGATGCAGGTCTGGCTGGAACTGGGCCTGCCCGGCGTGGCGGCGCTGGTGGCGTTCCTGCTGGTGCTCATGCGGCGCATCGACCGGCTTGAGGGACGCCTGCCGAGGGGTGCCGCCGCGGCGGTGCTGGCCGGCACCTTCTGCGTCTCGGTGGTGTCCTACGGCTTCTGGCAGAGCTGGTGGCAGACCGCGCTGTGGCTCACCGCCGCGTTTCTGGTGCTGGCGTTGCATAAACCGGCTGGGAGCAACCCGGCCGGCTAACAGGGTGCGGAAAAACTCTTCCCACCATCCTTCTTCTCGTCACCCCCGCGAAGGCGCGGGTCCATGTTGGGGCAAGGACTGGCATTTGCCGCCATATGCTGTGCTGCCGGACGCATGGATTCCCGCCTTCGCGGGAATGACGAAAGGAAAGTTGAGTTTTTCCGCACCCGGCTAAAGCTTCTCGGCCAGTACGGCGGCGATGCGCGAGGCGGAATGGCCGTCCCACAGATGAGGGACGCGGCCGGCCTTGCCGCCGGTGGCGAGGGTATGACGGAACGCCGCCAGCACCCGGGCCGGATCGGTGCCCACCAGGGTGTTGGTGCCGTCGGTGACGGTGATGGGGCGCTCGGTGTTGTCGCGCACCGTCAGGCAGGGAACCCCCAGCGCGGTGGTCTCTTCCTGGATACCGCCCGAATCGGTCACCACCATCCGGGCGGAGCGCATCAGACCCAGCATTTCCAGATAGCCGGCGGGAGGCAGCAAGGCGATGGAGGGTCCGGACAGCCGGTCCGACAGCCCCGCCGCCGCGATACGGGCGCGGGTGCGGGGATGCATGGGGAACGCCACCGGCGCCTCGGCCGCCATCTCCGCCAGGCAGTCCACCAATCCGGCCAGCGCCACCGGATCGTCCACATTGGACGGCCGATGCAGCGTCACCAGGACGTAGCCGCTTGAAAATGCCGCCCCGTGCGCCGCCAGGGTCGCGGCAGCGGGTAGCGCATTGTCGAGATTGGCCACCAGAGTGTCGATCATCACATTGCCGACCAGGAACACCCGGGCGGGGTCGATGCCCTCGCGCACCAGATTGGCCAGCGCGCCGGCCTCGGTGGTGAAGAGGAAATCGGAGATCTGGTCGGTCAGCACCCGGTTGATCTCTTCCGGCATGGTGCGGTCATAGCTGCGCAGGCCGGCCTCCACATGCACCACGATGATGCCCTTCTTGGCCGCCACCAGGGCGCAGGCGATGGTGGAATTAACGTCTCCCACCACCAGGACCGCCGTCGGCGCCCGCTCGTCCAGCACCGTCTCAAAGCGGCGCATGATCTCACCGGTCTGCACCGCGTGGCTGCCCGAGCCGACTTCGAGATTGACGTCGGGCTGCGGCAGACCGAGTTCGGCGAAGAAGCGGTCGTTCATGGCCACGTCGTAGTGCTGGCCGGTATGAACCAGGGGCGCCGCCAGACCACGGGCGGCGAGCGCCGGAATCAGCGGCCCCACTTTCATGAAGTTGGGCCTCGCCCCCACCACGCAGAGCACCGAGCGGATCGCCATGGTCAGAAGTTCCGCTCGGAAACCAGCGCCGCCGGCATGCGGGCCAGGCGGATGTATTGGGCCAGCACATGCATCAGCGACTGGTGCAGGTCCTCGACCACGCCGTAATTGTCGGCGGCGACGTGCAGGTTGACGTCGGCCAGGGCGGCGGTGCGCCCGCCGCCGAAGCCGGTCATGGCGATGGTGGCCATGCCGTTGGCACGCGCCCACTCCACCGCCCGCACCACATTCTCGGAATTGCCCGACGAGCTGATGGTCACCAGCACGTCGCCCGGCCGCGCCAGCAGCTTGAGCTGGTGGGCGAAGACCTCGGCGTAGTCGACGTCGTTGGCGATGGCGGTGAGAATTTCCACCGTCGCCGACAGGCTGTGCACCCGGGGCCGCAGGCCGGTATCGGCCGAGACGCCGCGGGCGTGGTCGCACACCAGATGATTGGAGATGGCGGCCGAGCCGCCGTTGCCGCAGGCATAAACGTGGGCGTCACGGCCGATGGCCTCGCCCAGCAGGGCCTGCGCCCGGTCGAGCGCCTCGCGGGATACCGAGGCGGCGGCGGCGGCCAATTGACCGGCATAGGCATCGAAGAAGCCGGCGATGGAGTCGTAGGGGCGGTCGGGAAAGCTCATGGCCTCGTTGTTACCAATATTTTCAACGGCTCGCAAATTCAGTGTGCACCCGGCGGGCCCAACCACGCAAATTGGCCTCGCCAAGCCATTCCGCTACAGGAACGAAGAAGCCCGTCTTGGGCTTTTCCATCACCGCCGGGGGCAGAGCCGGCCGCGCGGTGGCGGCCATGTCCCGCTTGCCGGGGAGGGGTGTGGCGGCAATCACGGCGCGGAACAGGCCGACATCCACCAGGGGGGTGCGGATTTCCAGCGAATGCGCCATGCCGGCCCAGTCGGAATCGCGCAGCAACTGGTTGCGCATATAGAACGCCGTCTCCAGCGCCGTCACCTTGAGCCGGTCCGAGCCGATGCCGTCCACCGCGCCGCCCAGGGTCGCCGCCGTCTTCAACTCCCGCCAGCCCGCGCGGGCCATGTCGGGGTCGAGCACCCGGTCGAGCTCCCACGGCATGAACATGCCACGCCTGAGCAGGTAGGCACCGCCGAAGCTGCCGCCCCACTCCAGCACCCCGGCCAGCTTGGGCGAGGCGACCCGCCCGATCCACGGCGCGGTCGCCATGCGCACCGCCTTGCCCAGCCCGGGCAACAGCCGCAGCGGCGCCACGGCGTGGGCCAGCCTGGGGATTTGCCGGAAATCCATGTAGCCGGCGAACAGCTCGTCGCCGCCCAGGCCCGACAGCGCCACCTTGAGGCCCTGCTGCCGGGCGGCACGCGCCACGAACCAGGTGTTGACGCCGTCCACCGAAGGCTGGTCCATGTCGTCGAGGATCTGCGACCTGGCGGCGGCGAAATCGGCCGCCGTCACCCGCACGGTGGCGTGCGTGGTGCCGTAATGCGCCGCCACCGCCTCGGCTAGCGGTACCTCATCCTTGGCGGTGCCGGCGAATTCGGCGAAGCCCAGCGTCACGCTGCGCGGCGGCTGTGGAGACAGCTCCGCCGCCAGCGCCGCCAGCAGGGTGGAATCCAGCCCCGACGACAGGAACACCCCCACCGGCACGTCGGCGACCAGATGATGCCGCATACTGTCGCGCAGGGCCTCGCCCAGATCCGTTACGGGGCCGGAACAGGCTGCCAGCTCGGCCCGCAGGTCGAAGAAGCGCCCCTCGGTTCGCTCGCCCGCCGCCCCCGCCCACAGCCACGATCCGGCCGGCAGGGCACGGATGCCGCGATAAAGCGTGTGCGGCTCGGGAACGTGGCCCCACAGAAAGAAGCCGGCATGACCGGCCGGGTCGGACGCGGTATCGACCGCGCCGCCGGCGAGCAGCGCCTTGACCTGCGAGGCGACGCGCAGCGTCTTGCCATCGTCGGCGATATAGAGCGGCTTGATGCCGAACGGGTCACGGGCCAGCAACAGGCCGCCCCGGTCCGCGTCCCACAGGGCAAAGGCAAACATGCCGCGCAGCCGGCCGAGGCAGTCGCGGCCGTGGCGACGATAGAGTTCGAGCACCACCTCGGTGTCGGTGTGGGAGTGGAAGGCCACCCCCGCCGCCTCCAGCTCGGCGCGCAGCGCGCGGTAATTATAGATCTCGCCGTTGAAGACGATGCGATATCGCCCGCAGGTGCTGGCCAGCGGCTGGGTGCCGGCATCGGACAGGTCGATGATGGAAAGGCGGCGATGCGCCAGCCCGACCCGGCCATCCTCGGCCAGCCACAGCCCGGCGCCGTCCGGTCCGCGCGCCGTCATGCGGTCGCGGATGCGCACCAGCTCGGCGGCATCGACGGGCCGGGGGGCTGTGGCGGCGGCGAGAATGGCGGCCAGGCCGCACATGTGACTTTCCCCTGGACCAGAGTTGACCGTATATAGCCTTTGGGGAGGCGGTTGGGCTAGGCGGGATTCCATGAAACAGGTCATCCAGAGCGCGAAGTCGGGCAAGCTGGCCCTCAAGGAGGTGCCGGAACCGCGTGCCAAGGGTGGCTCGTTGCTGGTGGCAACGCGAGCGTCGCTGATTTCGGCCGGCACCGAGCGCATGGTCATCGACTTCGCCAAGAAGAGCCTCGCCGGCAAGGCCAAGGAGCGCCCCGATCTGGTGCGCAAGGTGCTCGACAAGGCCCGCCGCGACGGCCTGATGTCCACCTTCAAGGCGGTGATGGCCCGCCTCGACGAGCCGCTGCCGCTGGGCTATTCCGCCGCCGGCGAGGTGGTCGCCGTGGGGGCCGGGCTGGAGGGCGCCTTCCAGGTCGGCCAGCGCGTCGCCATGGCCGGGGCCGGGCTCGCCAACCATGCCGAGCTGAACGTGGTGCCGCGCAACCTCGCCGCCCCGATTCCCGATGGCGTGCCCGACGAGCAGGCCTGTTTCGGCACCCTGGCCGCCATCGCCATGGCGGGAGTGCGCAATCTGGCGCCCCAGCTGGGCGACACCGTGGCGGTGCTGGGGGTCGGGCTGGTGGGCCAGTTGGCGGCCCAGTTGCTGAGCCTGTCGGGCGTCCGCGTCATCGCCGTCGACGTCAACCCCGCCCGCCTCGACCTCGCCCGCAAGACCGGCGCCGAGCTGACCTGGAGGCTGGGCGAGCCCGGCCTGCCCGAGGCGGTGGCGGCCCTGACCGGCGGCTTGGGCTGCGACGGCATCCTGATCGCCGCCGCCACCGACTCGTCGGAACCCCTGGAGCTGGCGGCCGAGCTGGCGCGCGACCGTGCCGCCGTGGTCATGGTCGGCAAGACCGGCACCGAATTCCCCTACGCCGCCTTCATGAAGAAGGAGCTGCGGCTGATGGTGTCGCGCTCCTACGGCCCCGGGCGCTACGACGATGATTTCGAGGGACGCGGCGTCAAGTATCCCACGGGCTGGGTGCGCTGGACCGAGGCGGAGAACCTCCGGGAATGCGTCCGGCTGATGGACCCCGCCCTGCGCCGGCACCTCGACATCGGCGCCCTGATCACCCACCGCTTCGCCTTCGACGACGCCGAGGCCGCCTATGGCCTGGTCACCGGCGGCGAGCCCTGCCTGGGCGTGGTGCTACGTTACGATGGCGCAACGAAGCCGGCCCGCACCGTGCTGCCCCAGGCGCGCCCCGCCGCCGGCCGTTGCGTGCTGGGCGTGGTGGGGGCGGGATCGTTCGCCCGCACCGTGCTGCTGCCGGAACTCAAGCGCCTGCCGGCGGTCGAGCTGCGCACCATCTGCACCACCCGGGGCCAGACCGCCGAGCACGCCAAGAGCGCCTTCGGCTTCGGCCATTGCACCACCGATCTCGGCGAGCTGCTGGCCGACCCCGCCATCAACGCGGTGCTGGTGGCGACGCGGCACTCCAACCACGCCGAGCTGACCGCCCGCGCCCTGGCCGCCGGCAAGTCGGTGATCGTCGAGAAGCCGCTGGCGCTCGACCGCGCCCAACTCGCCCAGGTGATCGAGGCGCGCACTGTCTCGGCCGGGTTCTTCCTGGTGGGCTTCAACCGCCGCTTCGCCCCCATGACGGTCAAGGCCAAGGGCCTGCTCACCCGTCATGCCGGACCGAAGATGCTGCTGCTGCGGGTCAATGCCGGGGCGCTGCCGGCCGAGAGCTGGGTCAATGCCGCCGAAGAGGGCGGCGGCCGCATCCTGGGCGAGGTCTGCCACTTCATCGATCTCGCCCGCACCCTCTCGGGCAGCGCCATCACGGCGGTGCAGGCCGATGCGGCGCGCGCCACCCATGGCGGCTGCGACGACCTCACCGTGACGCTCTCCTTCGCCGATGGCGGGCTGGCCACCATCGTCTACACCGCGCTGGGCGATTCGTCCCATTCCAAGGAACGCTTCGAGTGTTTCGCGGGCGGAACGGTGGTCGGCATCGACAACTTCCTCAGCCTCTCGGTCACCGAGGGCGGCCGCACCCGGGTCGAGAAGGCCAAGCTGGGGCAGGACAAGGGCCACCGCGCCGAGCTGGAGGCCTTCGTCGCCGCCGTGGCGGCCGGCGGCCCGGCGCCGGTGGACGAGGCCGAGCTGGTGGAAACCTCGCTCGCCACCATCGCCGTGCTGGATTCCTTGCGCGAAGGGCGGCGGGTGGTGCTGTGAACAGGCCATGATCGCCGCCGGCGCCGCCGCCATCGCCTTCCTCGGCACCGCCCTGGGCGTCAAGCCGCTGCTGGCGTGGCTGCATCGCCGCGAGATCCTCGACCACCCCAACGAACGCTCCAGCCACCACCTGCCGACGCCACGCGGTGGCGGACTGGCGTTGACGCCAGCCCTGCTGCTGGCCTGGGCCTTCGTCGCCGTGACGGCGGGCCCGCTGGCCGGCTGGATCTGGGTGATGCTGGCCGGAGGGCTGGTGCTGTTGCTGGCGTCATGGCTCGACGACCGCCACACCCTGCCGCCGGGGCCACGCCTGCTGGCCCATGCCGTGGTGGCGGGCGGCGCATTGGTCATGCTGCCCGACGCGGTGACGGTGTTCCACGGCGCCCTGCCGCTGTGGGCCGACCGCGTGCTGGCGGGCTTGGGCTGGGTGTGGTTCATCAACCTGTTCAATTTCATGGACGGCATCGACGGCATCAGCGGCGTCGAGACCGCCAGCATCGGGACCGGCATCGTGGTCGTGGTCGTAGTGGAGGGCACCGCCCTGGCGATCGTGCCCCTGGCCCTGGCCTGCACCGCCGCCGCCGTGGGGTTCCTGGTGTGGAACTGGCATCCGGCGCGAATCTTCCTGGGCGATTCCGGCAGCGTGCCGCTGGGCTTCCTGCTGGGCGGGCTGCTGATCCAGCTCGCCTGCGCCGGGGAACTGGCCGCCGCCGTGATCCTGCCGGCCTATTACCTGGCCGACGCGACTATCACCCTGCTCTGGCGGCTCAAGGACGGAGAGAAGATCTGGCAGCCCCACCGCCGCCATTTCTACCAGCGCGCCGTCCAGGGGGGGCGGCGACATGATCAGGTTGCGTGGGCGGTGCTGGTGGCCAATCTGCTGCTGATCGGCGCGGCGATGCTGTCGGTGACGCACGCAACGGCCGGCCTCGCGGCGGCCGGCCTAATGGTGGCGGGCCTGCTGGCCCTGCTGCAACACTGGTCGAGGGGAGCCGGGCGATGAAGATATTGGTCACCGGCGCCAGCGGTTTCGTCGGCGCCGCCGCCACCCACGCCCTGGCCACCGCCGGACATCAGGTGGTGGCCGCCGTGCGCCGCGACGTCGCCCTGCCCGCCGCCGTCTGCCCGGTGCGGGTGGCCGAGCTGGGGCCGCACACCGACTGGACCGAGGCGCTCGACCACGTGGAAGCGGTGGTTCACCTCGCCGCCCGCGCCCATGTCATGGACGAGACCGAGACCGACCCCGCCGCCGTGTTCCGCCGCGTCAATCGCGACGGCACCGTCCGGCTGGCCGAAGAGGCCGCCGCCGCCGGGGTGAGGCGGCTGGTGTTCGTCAGCTCCATCAAGGTCAACGGCGAGGCCACCCCGCCGGGACGCCCCTTCCGTGCCGACGACGCTCCCGCCCCCGAGGACCCCTACGGCGTCGCCAAGGCCGAGGCCGAGGTCGCCCTGGCCGCCATCGCCGCCCGCACCGGCCTGGAACTGGTGGTGGTGCGGCCGCCGCTGGTGCACGGCCCCGGTGCCAAGGGCAATCTCGCCGTATTGACCAAGGCGGTGATCCGTGGCATCCCGCTGCCGCTGGGACTGGTGGACAACCGCCGCAGCCTGGTGGGCCTGGCCAACCTGGCCGACCTGCTGCGGGTCTGCGTCGAGCACCCGGCCGCCACCGGCCACACCTTCCTGGTGCGCGACGGCGAGGATGTCTCGACCCCTGAACTGATCCGCCGCATCGCCCGCGCCATGGGCCGCCGCGCCCGCCTGCTGCCGGTGCCGCCCGCCCTGCTGCGGCTGGCGGGAACCCTCACCGGCAGGACTGCGGCGGTGGCCCGCCTGCTGGGCTCGCTCCAGGTGGACGACGGGCCGACGCGGCAGACCTTGGGCTGGGTGCCGCCGGTCGGGCTCGACCACGGGCTGGCGGAAATGGCGGCCTCGCTTGACAGGGGCCGAGGGGTGATCTACCCACCATGACGTCAACGGCGAGGACGGTCGAGATGTATTCCCTGAAGGGCAAGCGGGTTTGGGTGGCGGGCCATCGCGGCATGGCGGGATCGGCCATCGTCCGCCGCCTGGCCGGCGAAGGCTGCGACATCATCACCGCCAGCCACGCCGACCTCGACCTCACCCGCCAGGCCGAGGTCGAAGCCTGGATGGCGGCCCAGCGGCCGCAGGCGGTGTTCGTCGCCGCCGCCACGGTGGGGGGCATCCTGGCCAACTCCACCCGGCCGGCGGAATTTCTTTACGACAATCTGGCCATCGAGACCAACATCGTTCATTCCGCCTGGAAAACGGGCGTGGAAAAGCTGCTGTTTCTCGGCTCATCCTGCATCTATCCCCGCATGGCGCCGCAGCCGATGACCGAGGATCAGCTGCTCACCGGCCCGCTGGAGCCCTCCAACGAGTGGTATGCGGTGGCCAAGATCGCCGGCATCAAGCTGTGCCAGGCCTACCGCCGGCAATACGGCTGCGATTTCATCTCCGCCATGCCCACCAACCTCTACGGCCTGGGCGACCGCTACGACCTGACCCAGGGTCATGTGGTGGCGGCGCTGATCATGAAGATCCACGCCGCCAGGCTGGCCAACGCCGCCACCGTCGAGCTGTGGGGCAGCGGCACCCCCTTGCGCGAGTTCCTCTACTCGGAGGACCTCGCCGACGGGCTGGTGTTCCTGATGACCCATTACTCGGGCGAGCCACACGTCAATATCGGCACCGGCCGCGAGACCTCCATCCGCCAGCTGGGCGAACTGATCGCCGAGGTGGCGGGATGGAAGGGCCGTTTCGTTTTCGACACGTCCAAGCCCGATGGCACGCCCCGCAAGGTAATGGACATCGGCGGCATGGACCGGATGGGCTGGCGCGCCGCCACCCCCCTCAAGGACGGGATGAAGCAGGCCTATGACTGGTACGTCGAACACCATGGTTAAGGCCGACATCGTTCCCGTCATCCTGTCGGGCGGCGCCGGCACCCGTCTATGGCCGCTGTCGCGCGAGCTGCGGCCCAAACAACTGCTGCCGCTCTATTCCGAGCGCACCCTGTTGCAGGATACCGCCCGGCGGGTCGGCACCGCCCCCATCGTGGTGTGCAACCACGAGCACCGGTTCATCGTCGCCGAGCAGATGCGCGAGATCGGCGTCGAACCGCGCGCCGTGGTGATCGAGCCGGTGGGCCGCAACACCGCCCCGGCGGCGGCGGTCTCGGCCCTGCTGCTGGCGGACGAGGCCGACGCCCTGATGCTGGTGATGCCGTCCGACCACATGGTGCGCGACGACGCGGCCTTCGCCCGCGCGGTGGAGGCGGCGGTGCCCCTGGCACGCCAGGGCCGCCTGGTCACCTTCGGCATCCGCCCCACCGGCCCCAACACCGGCTACGGCTACATCAAGCGCGGCGCGGCGCTGGGGGATGGCTTCGTCGTCGACCGCTTCGTCGAGAAGCCCGACCTCGCCACCGCCGAGGCCTATGTCGCCTCGGGCGACTACACCTGGAACAGCGGCATCTTCCTGTTCCCCGCCCGGCTCTATCTCGACGAACTGGCCGCCCGCAATCCCGAGATGGTGGAGGGCTGCCGCCGCGCCCTGACCGAGGGCGCCCGCGACCTGTTCTTCTTCCGCCTGGGCGAGGCCGCCTTCGCCGGGCTCAAGGGCCAGTCCATCGATTACGCGGTGATGGAACACACCGACCGCGCCGCCGTGGTGCCGGTGGAGATGGGCTGGTCGGACATCGGCTCATGGTCGGCCCTGTGGCAGGAAAGCCCGCAGGACGGCGACGGCAACGTGGTGCTGGGCGACGTCATCGCGGTAGGTAGCCGCAACTCCTACCTCCGCAGTGAAGGCCGTCTGGTGGCCGCCGTCGGGCTCGACAATCTGGTGGTGGTCGCCACCGACGACGCGGTGCTGGTGGCCGACAAGGCGCACGACCAGGACGTCAAGGCCATCGTCGAGGCGCTCAAGTCGAAACGCCGCCCCGAAGCCAGCCAGGGCTCACGCACCTGGCGGCCGTGGGGCTGGTTCCAGACCATCGACGAAGGCCCGCGTTTCCGCGTCAAACACATCCAGGTCGATGCGGGGGCGAAACTATCCCTGCAGAAGCATTGGCATCGCAGCGAGCATTGGGTGGTGGTCACCGGCACCGCGCTGGTCACCCGCGGCGACGACCGCTTCCAGCTGCGCGAGAACGAGTCGACCTTCATCCCGGCCGGCACGGTGCACCGGGTCGAGAACCCCGGCAAGCTGCCGCTCAGGATGATCGAGGTTCAATCGGGCGAGTATGTCGGCGAGGACGACATCGTGCGCATGGACGACGTCTACGGCCGGGTCGATGGCTGAACCGGCCGCCATTGCGGCGGCGGCCAAGCGGGCGGATGCCCGCGCCCGGCGAGGGGCGCAATGAAAAAAGCAACCTTGGTGGTCTACGACCTTGAGTACACCGCCTGGGAGGGCTCCTGGGCGCGGGGATGGAGCGGACCCGGCGAGCATCGCGAGATCATCCAGATCGGCGCGGTGCGGCTTTCCGCCGATTTCACCGAGCTGGCGGCGATCGACGTGGTGGTGCGGCCGCGCATCAATCCGCTGCTGTCGCCCTATATCATGGCGCTGACCGGCCTCAGCCAGGCCCGCCTGGACGCCGAGGGGGTCGACATCGCCGAGGCCTTCGCCCGGCTGGCCGCCTTCGCGGCGCCGGACCTGCCGCTAGCCTCCAATGGTATCGATTCAGAAATCATCACCGAAAACTGCGGCTTGGCCCGGCTGCCCGACCCCTGCCCCGGCCGCTGGATCAATGTGGAGCACCGCATCGCGGCGGCGGTGGGGCGCCGGCCGCACAGCGCCGAACTGCCCGGCCTGTTCGGCCTGCCCGGCGACGCCCGCGGCCATGACGCCCTTGCCGACGCCCGCGCCGTGGCGGGAACGCTGAAGGTGCTGTGGCAAAGGGGTGCGTGAGTCAGTCCAGCTCGAAGGCGTTCTTGTAGTCGAGCTTGAGGGCCGGGTCCTGCTCCTCCTTGACCAGATAACAGTTGCCCACCACCAGCACCTCGATCTCGCTGCCCATGAAGCAGCGGAAGGCGTCCTCCGGGCCGCAGACGATGGGCTCGCCGCGCACATTGAAGCTGGTGTTGACCACCACCGGACAGCCGGTCAGGGCCTTGAAGCGGCTGATCAGCGCGTGATAGCGCGGATTGGTGTCGGCGTGGACGGTCTGTACGCGAGCGGAATAATCCACGTGGGTCACCGCCGGGATGTCCGAGCGCGGCACGTTCAGCTTGTCGATGCCGAATAGCGCCTCTTCCTCGGCCGTCATGGCGCGGCGGCGATCCGGGCTCACCGGTGCCACCAGCAGCATGTAGGGCGAGTCGCCGTCCAGCTCGAACCACTCGGCCACGTCCTCCCGCAGCACCGAAGGGGCGAAGGGGCGGAAGCTCTCGCGGTATTTCACCTTGAGATTCAGCACCTTCTGCATGGTGGCCGAGCGCGGGTCGCCCAGGATCGACCGCCCGCCCAGGGCGCGCGGACCGAATTCCATGCGGCCCTGCATCCAGCCCACCGCCTTCTCGTCGGCCAGGGCCTGGGCGGTGCTGGCGGTGATCTCGTCCTCGGTCAGCACGGTGAAGCGGGCGCCGGCCGCCGTCAGCCGCTGCTCGATGTCGGCCTGGGCGAATTCCGGCCCGAGATAGGAGCCGCGCATGGCATCCTTGCCCTTGGTCACGCTACGCGGCTGGTCCTTGAACAGATAATGGCCGGCCAGGGCGGCGCCGAGCGCTCCGCCGGCATCGCCGGCCGCCGGCTGAATCCAGATGTCGTCGAAAATGCCGGCCCGCAGCACCTTGCCGTTGGCAACGCAGTTGAGCGCCACGCCGCCGGCCAGGCACAGGTTCCTCGCCCCGGTCTCGACCCGGATGGAGCGCGCCAGCCGCAGCACCACCTCTTCGGTCACCGCCTGCACCGAGGCGGCAATGTCCATGTGAAACTGGGTCAGCTTGTCGCGATCGGGGCGGCGCACCGGCTGGCCGAACAGGGCGGCGAACTTGTCGTTGGTCATGGTCAGGCCGGTGCAGTAGTCGAAATACGACTGGTCGAGGTGGAAACTACCGTCCGGTTTGACGTCGATGACATGGTCGAGGATGGTCTGGGCGTATTTCGGCTCGCCATAGGGCGCCAGCCCCATCACCTTGTACTCGCCCGAGTTGACCCGAAAGCCGGTGTAGTAGGTGAAGGCGGAATAGAGCAGGCCCAGCGAGTGGGGGAAGTGCAGCTCGCGGTGAATGTCGAGGCGGTTGCCGGAGCCCATGGCCAGGGACGATGTGGTCCATTCGCCGACCCCGTCCATGGTCAGCACGGCGGCGTCCTCGAACGGCGAGGGGAAGAAGGCCGAGGCGGCATGGCTGAGATGGTGCTCGGCGAACAGCAGCCGGTTCATCCAGTCGAACTTGGGGGCGAAACGCTTGAGTTCCTTGGCCAGCAGGTCCTTCTGGAACAGCTTTTCCTTCAGCCAGACCGGCATGGCGGTCTTGAACGACGTGAAGCCCCTGGGCGCGAAGGCGACGTAAGTCTCCAGCAGGCGCTCGAACTTGATGAACGGCTTGTCGTAGAACACGACGAAGTCCACCTGCTCCAGCGTGATGCCGGCGGCGCCGAGGCAATAGGCGACCGCCTTCTCGGGAAAAGCAGCGTCGTGCTTCTTGCGGGTGAAGCGCTCCTCCTGCGCGGCGGCGACGATGCGGCCGTCCTCGACCAGGGCGGCGGCACTGTCGTGATAGAGGGCCGAGAGACCGAGGATGCGCATGCCAGCCCTAGAACAGGGTGTAGATGAACGGTGCCACCGCCGAACCCTGCGACAGCACGATCAGCCCGCCGAACACCACCATCATCACCAGGATGGGCAGCAGCCAGAACTTCTTGCGCTCGCGCAGGAACGCCCACAGCTCGACGAGGAATGACATGGACGAACCCTCCTAGAACTGCCGCCGCATGGTTTCGGGCGGGGGGCCGGGTGGCTGGCGGTGGATCCAGTAGCTGGTCGCGGCGGGATCACGCCTGAGCCGCAGCAGGTCGTGGCCGCGCGCCCGCATCACCAGGGCGACGGGGGTGACGGTAAGGAAGAACAGCAGCCCCATCATCAGCGGCGTCACCACGTGATGCAGGACCATCCCCACCAGGAACCACAACCGGTTCAGCGGCTTCAGCAGGGCGGGCCGGACGAAGGCCACCGCCAGGAACAAGGCCGCGACACCGCCGGCCCACAGCCGCGGCTCGCCGCCATCCTTCAGCGGCCACAGCGCCACCACGGCGAACACGGCGGCGAACACCACCCCGAACGAACGATCGGAGCCCATCTCGACCTTGCGACCATGGGACTGTGCTTCGGGGGAGCCTTGCGGCGAGCTCATCGGTGGTCCAGGGAGTGGGAGATGACGCGGGACTTCTAGCATAGGGCTCGGCAAACACCAAGACGGACGACTATCCGCCGCAGGCCAGGAAATCGGGGTTGAGGAACCCCGGCTTGGCATAGGCCAGCGGCTTGCCGCCAAAGGTCTCGATGTGGCCACCGGCCGCCAGCAGCACGGCGTGGCCGGCGGCGGTGTCCCACTCGCAGGTGGGGCCGAAGCGGGGGTAGAAGTCGGCGCTGCCCTCGGCCACCTTGCAGAACTTCAGCGACGAGCCGGCGAAATCCAGCGTCGCCTCGGGAAAGGCCGCCATCCAGGCTGCCAGGGCCGCGGGATTGTTGTGCGAGCGGCTGGTCACCACCACGGCACCGCGCGCCGGCCGCGGCCGGCAGGCGATGGCCCGGCGCGAGCCATGGGCATCCACCGCCGAGGCGGTGCCCCGGCCGGCGCCCGACCACAGCAGCCCGCGCGCCGGTGCCAGCACCACGCCCAAGGCGGGACTGCCGCCGATGATCAGCCCGATATTGACGGTGAAGTCGCCGTTGCGCTTGACGAATTCCTTGGTGCCGTCCAGCGGGTCCACCAGCCAGAACGGCTGGGCGCCGTCGATGTCGGGGGTGTGGCCCGCCGCCGATGCCTCCTCCGAGACGATGGCGATGCCGGGGGCGAGGCGGGCCAGTTCGGGCAGGATGATGGCCTCGGCCCGCTCGTCCGCCTCGGTGACCGGCGAGGCGTCGGCCTTGGCGCGGGCGACGAAATCGGTGCCGTAAATTTCCATGATGACGGCGCCGGCCCGCCGCGCCAGATCTTCCAGCGGCGGCAGAAGGGTGACGAGGTCGTCCATCCCTAATGCGCCAGTGCGGCACCCGGTGCCGCCAATTGCTCGATCAGGTCGCACAGCGCGTGGCCGAGCAGGATGTGCATTTCCTGGACGCGGGCGGTGACCGGCGAAGGAACCACCAGCAGGGGGTCGGCGAGACCCACCATCAGGGCGCCGGTGCCACCGGTCATGCCGCCGGCAATGGCCCCGATCTCGCGGGCGGCCTTCAGGGCCTTCAGGACGTTGGGGCTCTTGCCCGAGGTCGAGATGCCGATGCAGACGTCGCCCGGCTTGGCCAGGGCCTCGACCTGACGGGCGAAGATGTCCTCGTAGGTGAAATCGTTGGAACAGGCGGTCAGCGTCGAGGTGTCGGTGGTCAGGGCCAGCGCCGCCAGGGCCTTGCGGTTACGGCGATAGCGCACCACCAGCTCGGCCGCCAGATGCTGGGCATCGGCGGCGCTGCCGCCATTGCCGAACAGCAGGATCTTGCCGCCCATGTCGAGGCAGGCGACACAGGCGCCCACCAGCCGGATGAACGGCTCGCGCACCGCCAGCCGGGTCCGGTCGACCAGCTCGGCATGCTCGGAGAACTGGGCATCAAGGAACTGGGCGGCATCCATGGCGGGCTCCGATGGCGGTGACAGAATGGTTTTACCGCCAAGACGGTAGGGGCACGACAAAAAATGTGCGCGCCCCCTCAATCCAGCAGCGTCCGTAGCTGCCGGTTGGCCACCGTGATCATGGCGAGGTCGATATGCGGCGCCGCCTTGATCTCGGCCACCAGGGAGTCGGCGCGGTCCATGGCGGCGCGGCGGGTGTCGCTCCAGGCCTCGATGGAGCCCGCCGCCGCCACCGCCAGGGTCAGGTCGCGCTGGTGGCCGTAGAGATCCTCGATGGCCGCCGCCGCCGCCAGCTTCTGCCAGTGGCCGCGCCCCGACAGCCGTTCGGCCGAGGCACGCAGCCAGCCGAGGCCGAGCCGCGCCCCCACGGTGAAATACAACTGACCGGCCGCCTCCACCGCCAGTTCGGTACGGCCGGCGATGCGCACGATGTCGGCGGCCGAGGCCAGCACGATCAGGTTGCCCACCCGCTGCGCCATGGCCTCGGGCACCCCTTGCGCCACGAACTGGGCGACACGGGCCGCCACCGCGGCGGCGGCGTCGGCCGGCAGCACCGCCGGCAGCGCGCCGGCCAGGGCGGCGACGCCGGGAGCCAGCTCGGCGATGGCGGCGGAGAGCGAGAACGGCGACGGCACCGAACGCAGCACCCACAGGGTGGCTCGCTCCACCAGCCGGTTGGTCTCGATGGCCATGGCGGTCTGGGCGGCGGCCGGCACGCTGCCGTCGAGCGCCTCGATCGCCTGCCACACCTCACGCAGGGAGAAGGCGTCGCGGGCGACGATATAGGCCCGCGCCACCTGGGCCGGCAAGTGGCCGCTGCGCTCCATGACGTCGGCGACGAAGGCGCCGCCGACCCGGTTGACGATGCTGTTGGTCACCACCGTGGCGACGATCTCGCGGCGCAGGCGGTGACGGGGGATGTCGGCGGCGAAGCGGCTTTGCAGCGCGCCGGGGAAATATCGCGCCAGATCGGCGGCGGTAAAGGGATCGTCGGGCAGGTCGGAGTGCAGCACGTGCTCGTAGAGCCAGATCTTGCCATAGGCCAGCAGCACCGCCAGCTCGGGCCGCGTCAAGCCGGTCTTGTGGGCGGCGCGTTCGGTCAGGGTCTCGTCGGCGGGCAGGAATTCCAGGCCACGGTCGAGTCGCCCCGCCTTTTCCAGCAGCCGCATGAAGCGAGCCTCGGCGTCGAGGATATCCGGCCCCTGCGCCTCCAGCATGGAGATGGCCTGGGTCTGCAGGTAATTGTCGCCCAGCACCAGGGCGGCGACGTCGTCGGTCATCTCGCCTAGCAGGCGGTCGCGCTGCTTGCCGGTCATCTCGCCGGCCCGCACCGGCTCGTCCAGCAGGATCTTGATGTTGACCTCGTGGTCCGAGGTGTCGACTCCGGCCGAATTGTCGATGGCGTCGGTATTGAGGCGGCCGCCGGTCAGGGCGTATTCGATGCGCCCCAACTGGGTGACCGCCAGATTGGCGCCCTCGCCGACCACCCGGGCCTTGAGGGTGCGGGCATCGACCCGGATGGCGTCGTTGGCACGGTCGCCGACCTCGGCATGACTCTCGGTCCGCGCCTTGACCACGGTGCCGATGCCGCCGAAGAACAGCAGGTCGACCGGCGCCTGAAGGATGGCCCGGATCAGCTCGGTGGGGGTCAGGCTGGTGGCCGTGATGGCGAAGCGGGCCTGCATGGCGGACGAGATCGGGATCGACTTGGCCGCGCGCGACCATACACCGCCGCCCTCGGAAATCAGCGTCAGGTCGTAATCGGGCCAGGCACGGGTCTCGCGAAACAGCCGCTGCCGCTCGACGAAGCTGCGTTCGGGGTGGGGATCGGGATCGACGAAGATGTGGCTGTGGTTGAAGGCCGCCACCAGCCGGATATGGGGCGAGCACAGCATGGCGTTGCCGAACACGTCGCCGGCCATGTCACCCACCCCGGCGACGGTGAAGTCCTCGGCCTGCACGTCCGAACCCAGCTCGCGGAAGTGGCGCTTGACCGCCTCCCAGGCGCCACGGGCGGTAATGCCCATGCCCTTGTGGTCGTAGCCGTGGCTGCCGCCGCTGGCGAAAGCGTCACCCAGCCAGAAGCCGCGTTCCACCGAAATGGCGTTGGCGATGTCGGAGAAGCTGGCGGTGCCCTTGTCGGCCGCCACCACCAGATAGGGATCGTCGCCGTCGCGGCGCCGCACGCCCTCGGGCGGCACCACCCGGGCGCCGTCCAGGTTGTCGGTGAGATCGAGCAGGGCGCCGATGAAGGTCCGGTAGCAGGCGATGGCCTCGTCGCGGCTGGCCGGCTGGCGCTTGACCACGAAGCCGCCCTTGGCCCCCACCGGCACGATCACCGCATTCTTGACCATCTGCGCCTTCATCAGGCCCAGCACCTCGGTCCGGAAATCCTCGCGGCGATCCGACCAGCGGATACCGCCGCGCGCCACCTTGCCGCCGCGCAGATGCACCGCCTCCACCGCCGGTGAGCAGACGAACACCTCCACCAGGGGACGGGGGGCGGGCAGCTCGTCGATGGCGCGGCTGTCGAGCTTGACCGCGATGGCGGTGCGGCCGAGGAACCAATTGGTGCGCAGGGTGGCGCGGATCAGGTTGAGGAAGCGGCGCAGAATGCGGTCGTCGTCGGCGCCCGCCACCTTGTCGAGCACCGTTGCCACAGCGGCGTCCGCCGCATCCGCCTCGCCCGAGCCGGCGGGATCGAATCGGGCACGGAACAGCGCCACGAGGGCGGCAGTGGCGACCGGATTGTCGACCAGGGCGCGCTCCATATAGGCCTGGCTGTAGGCGGAGCCGGCCTGGCGCAGGTACTTGGCATAGGTGCGCAGGATGGCCACCTCGCGCCAGTCCAGGCCGGCGGCCAGCACCAGACGGTTGAAGCCGTCGCTTTCCGCCTCGCCCCGCCATGCCGCTGCCAGCGCCTCCTGGAACGCTCCGCGCCGGCCGGCGACATCCATGACCGAGCCATCGGCGGTCTCCACCGTGAAATCGTGAATCCACACCGGCTCCGAGATATCACCCGCCGCGATGATTTCGTGCGGCACCTCGGCGATGACCCGCAGCCCCATGGCCTCCAGCATGGGCAACACGTCGGACAACGGCACCGGCCGCCCCAGCCGGTAGACCTTGAGGCGGCCCTCGTGCGGCGCCGCTTCGGGTCGCCGGCACAGGTCGAGGGCGAGGTCGCCGCCACGCACCACCGCATCCACATGCTCGATGTCGGCCACGGCGGCGGCGGCGGTATCGCGCTCGCGGTACGAGGCGGGAAAGGCCTGGGCATAGCGCCGCGCCAGCCCGACGCCTTCGCCCTCGCCATGGGCCTGCACCAGGGCGTGCTGCAACTGCTCCGGCCACGAACGGGTGACGCCGGCGATGGCGGTTTCCAGCGATTTGAGGTTGACCACCGGCAGCCGTCCCGGCTTGACCCGGATCAGGATGTGCAACCGGGCCAGCGGCTGATCGGCCACCTGAGTGAAGTAGGCTTCCAGCCGGCCCTCGAACGCCTGTTCCAGCAGCGCCACCACCGCCAGCCGCAAGGGTGTGTCATAGCGGTCGCGTGGCACATAGACCAAACAGGAGGCAAAGCGCTCGAATTCGTCCAGGCGCACGAACAGCGCCGGCCGCGGCCGGTCGAGGATGTCGAGCACCCCCAGCGCGGTGTGGAACAGCGCCTCCTCGGAAATCTGAAACAGCTCATCGCGGGGATAGCTGTCGAGGATGGCGGCCAACGCCTTGCCGTCGTGGGAATTGGGCGAGAAGCCGGCCCGTGCCGCCACCGTCGTCACCTTGCGCCGCAACAGCGGAATCTGCGCCGGGCTGCGGGTATAGGCGGCCGAGGTGAACAGGCCGAGGAAGACCTGCATTCCCACCACCTCGCCGCCACGGCCGAAGCGCTTGACGCCGATGACGTCCATATGGACCGGCCGGTGCACCGTGGCGCGGCGGCCCGACTTGGTGACCAGCAGCAGGCTGGGCCGCATCAGGAACGACTTCAGTTCGGGCGGCAGATCGGCCAGCGCCATGGCATCGTCGAACACCCGCTGGGTCGGATCCCTCAGAATCCCCATGCCACTGTCCGGTGTGGTTGTGATGGTGCCGTCGGCGGAAAAATCGAAGCTGCGGCTGCCCAGGAAAGTGAAATGATCATCGTGCAGCCAGTCGAGGAACGCCACCGCCTCGGCCAGCTCATCCGCCGGCATGCGCGCCTTCGAGCCGGCCAATTCGGCCGTCGCCTCGCGCAGACTGCCGCGCATGGCCGTCCAGGCGCCTACCGCCAGGCGAACCTGAGCCAGCACCTCCCCCAGCGCCGCCGTCAACACCGCGAGGGCCCGCGCATCCTGGCGGTCGATCTCGATATGCATCACCGACTCGGCGCGGCCTTCCGGCGACAGGGTCGACAGCAGTCCCGCCGCATCGCGCCGCACCGGCAATACCGGATGCACCAGCAGATGGATGGTAATGCCGCGCCGGGCCAACTCGGCCGCCACCGAGTCCACCAGGAACGGCATGTCGTCGTTGATGATCTCCACCACCGAATGGGCACTGAGCCAACCGTCCTGGCCCGGGATGGGATTGAAGGCGCGCAGCGCCACCTCGCCCGGCGGCCGCAGGCGCATGAAGGCGAACAGCCCCAGCGTCGCCGCCGTCAAGGTGTCGGGGTTGGCGCTTTCCAGATCGCCCGCCGGCATTCCGGTGACGAAGGCCCGCGCCAGCTCGGCCGCCGCCTCGCCCATTCGCCGCTGTGCCCGCCCGGCGATGTCCGAGGCAAGGCGATCCTTCAAGCTGGCAACCATGGCGCGGCCCCTCTCGGAAGTGGTTCCCCCTATTGTTATGGGGACTTCGGGGCATGGCGGCAATGCACTCGTCACGACATCATCGCTACTTCCTTCCCCTGGTGTGACATTGTTGTGACGGCACTAAATGTTGTCGACAAAACGCGCCGTGGTTGACTAGGGGTTTTCCTGCGACTGTCCGGGGAGGGGTTCCTCGTTGCGACGACCCGATCGAGCCGAGACACCCACGCGCCCATCCACTACGCCCTTACGGCGAGCGGACCGGCTGGGCGGCAAGCGATTGCGGGCGGTGCTGTAGGGACGGACCGAGGACTGGGGGAACCAGTCCGTCCATTCATGAATGATGACATATCCCAGATTGGCCCAGAATGAACGAGCAACCCAGGGTTTGTCAGTGTCTCACCATCTGTGAGGAAGTTGCCTTCCCGGCAAGGCGGAAAAACAGATGATCACCGATGCGGACGTCACCCGCATAACGACCGATGGCAAAGCTCGGGCGCTCGTTCACATGGTGGAAGTAGAGGGCGCCGCCGGTGGGATCGGGGCTGCCGGCCAGGGCTCGCCGGGCCACCTCCTGCGACCGCTGCCACGCCGCCGGGTCGGCCGGAGTGCGTCTGCTGCTGCACCACCAACCGAATTGGCACGAGCCATCGGCGCCGGTCTGCATCACCACGCCGCAAATGGAGTTGGGGAAATCCGGCGAACCCACCCGGTTGAGGGTGACATGGGCCACCGCCGCCTGTCCGGCCAGCAGCTCGCCACGGGCCTCCCAATAGACGTTGAGCGCCAGGCAGGTGAGTTGGGCGGCGGCGACCGTCAGCACCCTGGGGGCGGGCGGGCGGCTGACCTGAAACGCCGCGACGGCTGCCGTCGAGGGCGGGGGGGCGGCGGCCGGAAGCGATGGACTTGTCACCGCTGCCAGGGCCGCCACGGCGATGGGGATCATCTTGCCGTTCATGACGGCAGAGTTCAGCAATCGCGGTCATGGAGTCCATCGGACGGAGGGCGGACCCTCAGTAGCCGCAAAGCCTATGCGGGCCTATGTCCAGGTGAAGATGATCCTGATGCAGGCGGTCGTGATTGGGCGTCAGGACCACGTTGAAGGTCTGGCACGAGGCCTGCGCCACCGCCTGCAGGAACTCGCTTTTCTGCCCGGCGCCGCGCCAGTCCTTCTTGACCGAGACCACGGTGCCGTCGGCCAGTCCGAAACCGCCGAGATCGAGCGCCTGGCCCTTGGAATGCTCGGAGATGCGGCCGGCGGTGGCCGCCTTGGTGGTCCTCTGGGTACGGCAGTCGTAGGTCCCCATATGATTGAGGCGCACCACCCGCTGGCCGAAATGGCGCAGCGCCAGCGGCTGCACCACCTCGGCCTCGAAGCGGGCCACCGTCCGCGCCATTTCGCACGACATCACGCCGGGCTTGTTCCAGTCGACCGGGGCGGCGCTGACCCGGACCGGATTGGCGATGCCGCACGAACCCCCGGTTTCATATTCGCCGACCGGTTCAAAGGCGACGCGACTGTCCCGCAAGTCCTTGAGACAGGCGGTGTAGGGATCAATCAACGGGGAGGGGGCGGGTAACGGCGGGAGCGCGACCACACGCGGCCGCGGCGGCGCACAGCCGCACAGGCCAGCCAGCAGAACCACGGCGAGGACAACACGAACGGACAAGGGCTGCTATCCAATAGATGCGCCCTGCCCGTTCTAGATTACCGCCGGTTAAGACGGCGTTAACCCAACTTGACCGCCGTTCCATTGGCGCTGACCATCAGCATGGTCTTGGAATCGCCGCCAATGACCTCGTAGTCGAGGTCCACCGCCACCACGGCATCGGCGCCCAACGCCTGGGCCTGCGCCTCCAGATCGGCCAGCGCCGCCTGCTTGGCTTCCTGCAGCGCCTTTTCGTAGCCACCGGCGCGGCCACCGACCACGTCGCGCACGGCGGCGAACATGTCGCGGAACAGGTTGGTGCCCATCACCGCGTCACCCGAGACGACGCCGAGATAGGCTGTGATGCGGCGTCCCTCGACGCCGTCGGTGGTGGTGACGATCATGGCATTCCTCCTGGCCCCTGGATGCGGCATCATAGCCGCCCCCGACGAGCAGGAGAACCCATCCATGAGTAATTCCGTCCCCATCGGCATCCTCACCGTCTCGGACCGGGCCAGCCGCGGCGTCTATGAGGACAAGGGCGGTCCCGCCATCGTCGACGAGCTGACGCGATACCTCACCTCCCCCTGGCACCCGGTGGCCCGCGTCATCCCGGACGAGCGGGCGGTCATCGAGGCCACCCTGATCGAGTTGGCCGACCGCGAGGGTTGTTCGCTGATCGTCACCACCGGCGGCACCGGCCCGGCGCCGCGCGACGTCACCCCCGAGGCCACCGAGGCGGTGTGCGACAAGATGATGCCGGGTTTCGGTGAATTGATGCGGGCGGTCAGCCTCAAGGTGGTGCCCACCGCCATCCTGTCGCGCCAGACCGCCGGCATTCGCGGCCAGAGCCTGATCATCAACCTGCCGGGCAAGCCCTCTGCCATCGCCGACTGCCTGGTGGCGGTGATGCCGGCGGTACCGTATTGCATCGATTTGATCGACGGCGCCTTCCTCGAAACCGATCCAGCGGTGTGCAAGGCCTTCCGGCCCAAGGCCACTTGACGACGCTCAAGGCGAAAAGCCGGAAGGGGCGCTAACGGTCGGACTTTCCTTCACCCTTGAAGCGAGACGAAATATGGCACGGGCGACGGTGATTGCGGTGACGGTGGCCTTGCTGTGGACGGCCGGCGCCGCCGCGGCGGAAAAGCCGAAGAAGGCCGTGCCGGCGCCCCCGCCCCCGGCGGCCGCGCCCGTCGTCGCCGCCCCCCCTCCGGCCAACAGTGCCGATATGGTGGACGGCACCGCCTACAAATACGACGAGGCCGCGGCGCGCGACCTCAACCGGGTCTGCGCCGCCTGCCACGGCGAGTTCGGCGAGGGCGGCGGCGGCGGCGTCTATCCGCGGCTAGCCGGGCTCAACAAGGAT
This sequence comes from uncultured Rhodospirillaceae bacterium, assembly GCA_903941105.1. Taxonomy (GTDB): domain Bacteria; phylum Pseudomonadota; class Alphaproteobacteria; order Rhodospirillales; family Magnetospirillaceae; genus CAJANL01. The sequence continues at coordinate 20,776 of CAJANL010000174.1, read as the reverse complement.
TACCTCGCCGAGCAGGTGCGCAAGTTCAAGAGCCGCGAGCGCGAGAACATCCCCATGATCCCTTTCGCCAATGAACGCGAGCTGCCGGAACGCGACGTACGCGACATCACCACCTATCTATCCGGCATCACCCTCACCACCAAGCCGCCGCGCGAGGACGAGCCCATGGACGCCCATGCCCGCCTGATGAAGATGAAGCAGGTGATCCAGATCCCGCGCGAGCCGGGCGACATCCTTGTGGGCAAGAAGCTCTACGACGCCGACTGCGCCGAATGCCACGGCAAGCAGGGCCAGGGCCGCGTCAAGAAGCCGCCGCTGGCGCTGCAGCATATGAAGTATCTGCGCGCCCAGATCGAGCTGTTCTTCACCGGCCGGCGCAACCACGAGGACTTCGACGAGCTGATGAAGGGCAAGACGGCCGAGGACTGGAAGAACATCTACGCCCATATCTCGCTGATGGGCCGGGATTGAGGCAAGACCCCCCTCCCCGGCGGGGAGGGGGGCTTTTACCCTGCCGCCGCCAGCCGCGGCGAGCGCTGGCGCGGCAGCAACAGGTAATAGTGACCGCGACTCTTCATGCGGCCGGCCTGGTCGAAGGCGGCCTCGCCGAAGCCCCAGAAGAAATCGCCGCGCACCGGACCCTTGATGGCCGAGCCGGTATCCTGCGCCACCATCACCCGGCGCAACGGCTTGCCGGCGGGATCGACGGTGTCCAGCCACAGCGGCAGGCCGAGGGGGATGAACTTCTGGTCCACCGCCAGCGAGCGTTCCGCCGTCAGCGCAACCCCTTCCGTGCCCACCGGACCCTCACCGGCATTGGCGGCATAGAAGATATAGCGTGGATTCTTCGCCAGCACGGCGGCGGCATCGGCCGGATGAGCCTTCAGCCAGGCACGGATGGCCGGCATGGAGAGGTCGTCGAGGCGGCCCTGTTCCTTCAGCACGCGGCCGACGCCGACGAATTTATGGCCGTTGCTGCCGGCGACACCCAGGCGCACCACGCTGCCGTCGTCCAGCCGGACCCGGCCGGAGCCCTGGATGTGCATGATGTGCAGGTCGACCGCATCGTCGGTCCACAGCAGCACCGGCGCCTTGCCCTCGACGGCGCCGGCCTCGATATCGGCCCGGCTGGGATAGGGGTCGAGGCGGCCGCCGTTGAGGCGGCCCACCAGTTGTTCGCCCTGCCATTCGGAGCGGAAGCGGCCAAGATCGATGTTGACCGCGTCGGTCGGCTTGCCGTGGATCGGTACGGTAAAGCGGCCCTGGCGGTGTTTCGAGCCCCGGATCTCGGGCTCGAAATAACCAGTGAAGAGGCCATCGGGGTTGCCGTTGTTGCTGGCCTGATGCGGCGCGAACCACTGCTCGAAATAGCTCCGTGCCGCGCCATGGTCACCGGGCGCCACCTTGCCGGCAGCGGAGCAGGGGCCGTACCAGTCACCGGCGACGCCACCGAGGCCGTCGAGGCCGATGGAGCGGTCCAGCGGCAGACGCACGAAGCGCTCGCAAGACTTTAGCAGGGCGGGCAAGGCGGCGGCGGCGGCATCCTGCTGCCAGCCCGGCAGCTGCTCGAAGGTGGCGGGCCACAGCGTCAGGCGGTCGGCGCCAGAGGGCACCGTCGGGGCCGGCGGCTGGGCCGGCCCGCAGCCGCAAACCATCGCCGCCAGCAGGAGAGCGGACGGGAGGCGCATGGGAGGATCAGCGTTCCGGATCGGGGGTGCGGGTGGCGACCAGCGCCCAGTTGGGGTCACGCGTACTGGTGTCACGGCGGAAACTCCACTCGTCCACCACCCCGGCGACCAGGGTCGGGTCACCTTCGACGATGGCGCCGTGGGAATCGCGCACCACGTTGGTCTGCTCGCTGGTGAAGCGCAGCGTCACCAGCGCGTGAGTGCCCTCCATGCGGGCCTCGACGATTTCGAGCCCCTTGATGCCGACCAGCTCGGTCTCCAGCGACTCGCCGGCACGGCGGCGGGCCTCGATGGCGTCGCTGAACTGACGGAACACCTCGGGGCTCAACAGCGGCTGCAACGCCGCCTTGTCACCGGCGGCATAGGCGGTGACGATCATCTCGAAGGCGGCGCGGGCGCCGGCCAGGAAGCCATCGGTGTCGAAATCGGGATCGGCGGCGCGGATGGCGGCGATGCCGGCCCCGGCCGGCGTCGAGGGGGACGGCTCGGCGGCCGAGCGCCGCGCACGGGGCAGCTCGATGACGTTGTCACCCGCGGCAGCGTCGGCGGGCTTGGCCGCCGGCTTGACCGGAGGGGCGGCCTGCCACTGGTCGGGACGCCGCTCCTGGCCGGTGCGCTTGCCCAGCACGCTGCGCAGGCGCAGCACCAGGAACGCCGCCACCATGGCGAAGAAGACGATATCGAGGAAATGGAAGCCGTCGTTCATAGGCCTTATTATCCTGAAACCGGGCAAGGGCGGCGGTAACGTCGCGCCGTAACGCCTGAACCCAACAGATAAGCCGCCGAAGGGGAAAGAGCAAGCATGGGATGGTTGATGTTGGGGGCCATACTGGCCTTCCCGGTGATCGAGATCACCCTGTTCGTGCAGGCGGCCACCACCTTCGGTGTGCTGCCCACCATCGTCGCAGCCATCGCGGCCGGCATGGTCGGCATGGCGGTGCTGCGCCGCCAGGGTCTCGCCACCGCCCGGGCGGTGCGGGCGCAGGTGGAACGCGGCGAGCCACCGCTGGCCGAGGCCTTCGACGGGCTCTGCCTGGCCGTGGCCGGCGGGTTACTGCTGCTGCCGGGCTTCTTCTCGGATGTGCTGGCGCTGCTGCTGCTGCTGCCGCCGGTTCGGGCCCTGCTGCGGCGCTGGCTGAGCACCCGTGTCAAGGTTGCGACGCCGCCGCGCCGTGGGCCGATGGTCATAGAGGGGGACTTCCACGAAATCCCTCCGGATCGGCCGGTTGTGCCGCGCGACGATCCATGATACCCCGTCAACCGCACGCCTCAAGGAGAGTCAGATGAGCGACACCAACACCGCCGAACACACCCAGCCGCCCCTGACGGTCAACGGGCAGTACATCAAGGATCTGTCGTTCGAGGTCCCCGGCGCGCCGATGATTTTCCACGAGATGCAGGGCCAGAACCCCGAGATCCCCATCCACGTCGACATCGATGCCAACAAGCTGGGCGACAATGCCTATGAGGTGGTGCTGCACCTGCGGGTCGAGGCCTCGCTGCCGGGCAACAAGCCGGTGTTCATTGCCGAGCTGGCCTATGCCGGCGTGTTCATCCTCAATGTCCCCGAAGAGCATGTGCAGGCGGTGCTGCTGGTGGAATGCCCGCGGCTGCTGTTCCCCTTCGCCCGCAATCTGGTCGCCGACCTGACCCGCGACGGCGGCTTCCCGCCGCTGATGATCCAGCCGCTCGACTTCGTCCAGCTCTATCGCTCGCGCCTTGAGCAGATGGTGGCGAATGAGGGCGCGGACACCACCGAGACGGCGTAAGAAGAACCAATCTTTTCCGTCATGGCCGGGGGGTGACCCGGCCATCCGTGCGGTGCCGCATCGCCATGGACCCCCGGATCAAGTCCGGGGGGGACGACGATGGTGGCGATCACTCGCGCACCCACACCGCATTCTTGAGCTTGGCGACGAAACCAGCGTGAGCGGCCTGCTCGGCGTCGCTGGCGGCATGCGGCCGAGCCGGGCGGGGTTCACGCTTCACCACGGCGACGGCCTGGGCGGCGGATTTGCCCGCCGCCAGCTCCAGCCCTGGCTGACGGCCGCCGATCAGCTGCAGATAGACCTCGGCCAGCAATTCCGAATCGAGCAGGGCGCCGTGCCGGGTGCGGTGGGCGTTGTCGATCTCGAAGCGGCGGCACAGGGCGTCGAGGCTGGCCTGGGCGCCGGGGAACTTGCGCCGGGCGATCGGCACGGTATCCACCGCCCGGCTCATGGGCAGGGTGGCAAGGCCGCAGCGCACCAACTCGGCATTGATGAACTTCATGTCGAATTCGGCGTTGTGGATGATCAACGGCGAGTCCTCGATGAAGGCGAGGAATTCGACCGCCACCTCAGCGAAAATGGCGTGTTTTGACAGGAAATCGGCCGACAGCCCGTGGACCTTGAAGGCCTCCGCGGGCATGTCGCGCTCGGGATTGACGTATTTGTGGAACACCCGGCCGGTGGGCAGGTGGTTCAGCAGCTCGACACAGCCGATTTCGGCGATGCGGTGGCCGGATAGCGGGTCGAAGCCGGTGGTCTCGGTGTCTAGGACGATCTCGCGCATGACATCAGTGTGACGACGGCACGCAGCCGGCGCAAGGTCTCGCGGCGGCCACAGCCGGTGGGAACGACGAAATCGGCGCGTTTGCGCTTTTCGGCGTCGGGCATCTGCTTGGCACGGATGACGGCAAAGCGCTCCGGGGTCATGCCGGGGCGCTTCAGCACCCGCTGCGCCTGGAGAAAGCCGGGGCAGCTCACCACCACCACCCGGTCCACCCGCCGCTCGCCGCCGGTTTCGAACAGCAGCGGAATATCGAGCACCACCAAGGGGGTGCCGCGCCGACGGTGGATCTGGAGAAACCGGCGCTCGGCGGCACGCACCAGGGGATGGACGATGGCCTCCAGGCGGGCCAGGGCGGCCGGGTCGCCGAACACCCGCCGGCCCAGCGCGACACGGTCGACGCGGCTATCCTGTATCACACCGGGAAACGCCGCCGCCACCCCGGCCACGGCGGCACCGCCCCGCGCGAACAGGCAGTGCACCACCGCATCGGCATCATGCACCGGCACCCCCAGCCGCCGCAGCATGGCGGCGGCGGTGCTCTTGCCCATGCCGATGGAGCCGGTGAGGCCGAGGATGTTCATGGCCTTGTCCACCCGAATCTCAAGCCAGGACGTATCGACGCAGCTCCTCCGTCACCGCCGGCCGCTGCCCGAACCAAGCCTCGAACGCCGGCACCGCCTGCCACAGCAGCATGCCGAGGCCATCGACGACGACGTTGCCGCGCGCCCGGGCCCGGGCCAGCAGGTCGGTCTCCAGCGGCGCGTAGACGATATCGTTGACCACTGCCGTCGGCGGCAGGGCGGTGAGGTCGAGGTCGAGGGGCGGCTGGCCGGTCATGCCCAGGGGGGTGGTGTTGACCAGCAGGGCGGCGCCGGCCAGTGCCACGGCACGCTCGGCCCATGGCACCACCATACCGGTCCCCAGGGCGTCGGCCAGCGCCTGTGCCCGCTCCTCGGTACGGTTGACCAGACGGATCTCGGTCACCCCGGCGTCCTGGAGGGCGACGCAGACGGCGCGGGCGGCGCCGCCGGCCCCCACCACTACCGCCGGGCCGCTGGCCGGCACCCAGCCGGGGGCGCCGCGCCGCAGGTTTTCGAGGAAACCGAAGGCATCGGTGTTGCGGCCCTCGATGCTGCCGTCGTCGCGGATGACCAGGGTGTTGACGGCGCCGATGCGCCAGGCCAGCGGCTCCACCACGTCCACCAGGCCCACCGCCATCTCCTTGTGCGGCACGGTAAGATTGGCGCCACGGAAGCCCATCAGGGGCAGGGCACGGATGACATCGGGGAAATCCTCGGGCTTCACCGCCAGCGGCACATAGGCGCCGTCGATGCCGAACCGCTCCAGCCAGAAGCCGTGCAGCCGGGGCGAGCGCGAATGGCCTACCGGCCAGCCGATCACCCCCGCCAATTTCGCCTTGCCGGATATCATGGGGGCAACTCCCCGTTCTCGCGCAGGAAATCGAGCACCGCCAGCAGCGGCAGGCCAAGGACGGTGAAGAAGTCACCCTCCACCATCACGAACAGCTGAGCGCCTAGGCCCTCCAGCTGATAGGCCCCCACCGAGCCCAAGGCGGCCTCTCCCGCCGCCGCCAGATAGCCGTCGAGAAAGGCATCGGAAAAATTCCGCATGGTCAGGGTCGCCACCTCGGTGTGGTGCCACAGCAGGCGACCGTCACGCACGGCGGCCACCGCGCTGGTCAGCCGGTGACGGCGCCCCTTCAGGGCCAGCAGATGGGCGCGGGCCTCGGCGAGGTCGGACGGCTTGTCGAACCAGCGGCCATCGCAGTCGAGCATCTGGTCACAGCCCAGCACCATGGCGCCGGGATGGCGGGCCGACACCCGCATGGCCTTCAGCTCGGCCAGGGCCTCGGCGGCGCGGGCGGGAGGATTGGTTTCGGCGCGGACGGCCAGCTTGACCGCCGTCTCGTCCACCGCCGCCGCCGCCGCCTCGACGGCCACGGCGACGCCGGCCTCCTCCAGCAGGCGGCGCCGCGCCGCGCTGGCCGACGCCAGAATCATCACGACGAGCTCGACTCCAGCCCGGCGTGCTGGGCATAGAGCTGGATGATGGTGGCCGAGGCCTCCTCGATGGAGCGGCGGGTGACGTCCACCACCGGCCAGCCATGGCGGGAGAACAGGCGGCGAGCCTGCTGCACCTCCTCCTTGACCTTCTCGAATTGGGCGTATTCGGTCTCTTCACGCTCGTTGAGCAGACGCAGCCGGGCGCGGCGGATTTCCGACAGGCTCTTGGGGTCCTTGGTCAACCCGATCACCAGCGGCGCCTTGACGGCTTCCAGCTGCGGCGGCAACGGCACGCCGGGAACCAGCGGATAATTGGCGCATTTCAGCCCACGGTTGGCGATGTACATGCAGGTCGGCGTCTTCGAGGTGCGCGACACCCCCACCAGCACGATGTCGGCATCCTCGATGTCCTCCATCAACTGGCCGTCGTCATGGGCCAGGGTGAACTGCATGGCGTCGATGCGGCGGAAATACTCGGCATCGAGTTGGTACTGCCGGCCGGGCTTGTGCTGCATCTCGACACCGAGATGGCCGGCCAGCGCCGCCATGGCGGGATCGAGCAGGGGGATGCACGGCACCTTGAGATGACGGCAGGCCTCCTCCAGCACGCCACGCACGCCGCCATCCACCACGGTGAACAGCACGATGCCGGGATGCTCCTCGATGCCGGCGATGACACGCTCGGCCTGGGCCTGGGTGCGCACCAACCACCAGTTGTGCTGGATGGGGTGGACACCCTCGAACTGAGCCATACAGGCACGGGCCACCGAGGCGACGGTCTCACCGGTGGCGTCGGAGACGAGATGGAGGTGGAAGCTGGTCATGGCCTGTGGGTAAGTCGCAATTCCGGGGATAACCGGGGGGTCGGCGGGGAAGGGCCAAATTCCGTCCCCATCCGTGTCCCGGCGATGAACATGGGTGCCCCCCTGTCCAAAACCGGAGGTCACCGAGGGAAGGATAGCGTGAATCACCGGGTATGACACCCGATTTCCCCCGACTTATCCCGCCTTTCAGGCTATGGCTTTCGGGAGACGGGTCAGGGTATTGACGGTGGTGACTCCAGGTTTTCCACACGCGAGAACACCATCCCCCGACACTTTGGGATGAGACAGGGGAAAACATGGGGACAATGGCCAATCCCCACCTTCCACAGCCATCCACTAAATACAGCAATCTTTCCTAAAAGAACTAAAGACTGTATGACGGTCACCGGAAAACCCCCGGCCCAGAGGCTCCCCGTGACCGATCGCTCCCCACCGACGAAGCGTTATCTCCGCGCCCTGGCCGGCGAGACCTTGACCCCCCCACCCTTCTGGCTGATGCGTCAGGCAGGTCGCTATTTGCCGGAATACCGCGAGACCCGGACACGCGCCGGCAGCTTCCTCGATGTGTGTTACAATCCCGCCCTGGCCACCGAGGTCACCCTGCAGCCACTGCGGCGCTACGACTTCGACGCCGCCATCCTGTTCAGCGACATTCTGGTGGTTCCCGACGCGCTCGGCCAGAAGGTCACCTTCCGCGAGGGCGAAGGACCGGCGTTGACGCCCATTCGCTCGGCAAGTGATCTGAATGGTCTCACCATCTCGGGCCTGCACCAGCACCTCGCACCGGTCTACGAGACCGTCAAGACCTTGTCCAAGGCCATCCCCCCCACCACCGCCCTGATCGGCTTCGCCGGGGCGCCCTGGACGGTGGCGACCTATATGGTCGAAGGGGGTGGCTCCAAGGACTTCGCCCATACCAAGCGCCTGATGTGGTCCGAGCCGGAAATCTTCGCCCGGATGATGGAGCTGCTGACCACCGCCACCGGCGATTACCTGATCCGGCAGATCGATCACGGCGCCGAAGCGATCCAGGTGTTCGACACCTGGGCCGGGACGCTGCCCGAGGACCAATTCGAACGGTGGGCCATCGCCCCCATGCGGACCCTGGTCGAGCGCATCCGGAGCGAACGGCCCGGTATCCCGGTGGTGGGATTCCCGCGCCAGGCCGGCATCCTCTACGAGCGCTACGTCACCGAAACCGGCGTCGACGGCATTTCGCTGGATTCGTCGGTCCCGCTGGCTTGGGCGGCGGAACGCTTGCAGCCGAAATGCACGGTGCAGGGCAATCTCGACCCCATCCTGCTGGTGGCCGGCGGTGCGGCGCTCGACGCCGGTATCGATCACATCCTGCGGACGCTGGGCCATGGCCCCTTCATCTTCAACCTCGGCCATGGCATCGTACCGCAGACGCCGCCGGAGAACGTGGCCCGGCTGGCTGAACGGGTCAAAGGATGGCGGGGGTGAAAACTGCCGTTGTTCTTTTCAATCTTGGTGGGCCGGACAGCCCCGAGGCGGTCGAGCCGTTCCTGTTCAACCTGTTTTCCGATCCGGCCATCATCGGCGTACCGCAGCCCATCCGCTGGCTGATCGCCAAGCTGATATCCAAACGTCGTGCTCCCGTCGCCCGCAAGATTTATGCCCGTATCGGCGGCCGTTCGCCCCTGCTGGCGGAAACGGTGGCGCAGGCACGCGCCCTGGAAGCGATGTTGGGAACCGATTGGCGCTGCTTCATCGCCATGCGCTATTGGCATCCATTGACCGAGGAAGCGGTATGGGCGGTCAAGCATTGGGGCGCCGATCGGGTGATTTTGCTACCGCTCTATCCCCAATTCTCCACCACCACCTCCGGGTCTTCGATCAAGGCGTGGACCGAGGCGGCGCGGCAGAGCGGGCTGGAATTACCGACGCAAGTGGCGTGCTGCTATCCCGAACAGGATGGCTTGGTGGCGGCCATGGCGGAACTGGCGCGCAGCGGTCATGAGGCGGCGGCCCATAGCGGACGGCCACGGGTGTTGTTCTCCGCCCATGGACTTCCCAAGAAGGTGATCGAGCGCGGCGATCCCTATCAGCGGCAGGTGGAACGCACCGCGGCTGCGGTGGCGGCGGCGACCGGTATCCCTCTTCTGGATTGGGTGGTGTGCTATCAGAGTCGGGTCGGACCGCTGGAATGGATCGGCCCCTCCATTGAGAAAGAGCTGGAGCGTGCCGGCCGCGATGGCGTGCCGGTGGTGGTGGTGCCGGTGGCTTTCGTGTCCGAACATTCCGAGACTCTGGTGGAACTCGACATCGAATACCGGCAGCGGGCGGTGGAGATGGGGGTGCCCGCCTATGTGCGGGTGCCGGCGGTGGGGTGCCATTCCAGCTTCATCGCGGGCCTGGCCGAGGTGGCGCGGTCGTCCGGCGGCGGTGGCGGCAGGATGTGCCGGACGCTGGGGTGCGGCTGTCCGGTGGAGCCGGGGTGATGCTGTCCAGCGATACCTATCTGTGGCTGAAGGCCCTGCATGTCATCGCGGTGATCTCGTGGATGGCCGGGATGCTCTACCTGCCGCGTCTGTTCGTCTACCACACCCAAGTGGCGAGGCGGTCCGAGGCATCCGAGCTGTTCAAGGTGATGGAGCGCCGTCTGCTCAAGGCGATCATGACGCCGGCGGCGATCGTGGCCTGGGCGCTGGGGCTGGTGATGGCGGTGGAGGGTGGCCTGTTTGCCGCCCATTGGTTCCACGTCAAACTGCTGCTGGTGGTCCTGATGACCCTCAGCCATGTCTTTCTGGTGCGCTGTAAGAACGATTTCGCCGCCGACCGCAATCGGCACAGCGAGAAATTCTACCGCATGGTCAACGAGGTCCCTACCCTGTTGATGATCGGCGTCGTCATCCTGGTGATCACCAAGGCGTTCTAGACGGATCAGGTCATTTTGGCGTTTGACAGGGGACGGGCCTTTGGCTAAAGGTTGCCGAAGACTTGGGCAGCCGCCCGATTTTCCCAGTTTCCCGCACCCGCGCCGGATCACGACATCCGTCCTCCGACAATCGGCATCAGGCTGGACACAGCCGCAACGATGCCGGCCATCCGGGCGCCATACCTCCCAAACGGACACCCTCCATGCACCTTCAGGATCTCAAGAAAAAAACCCCGGCCGAACTGCTTGGCTTCGCCGAGGAGCTGCAGATCGAGAACGCCAGCACGCTCAGGAAGCAGGACATGATGTTCGCGATCCTGAAGCAACTGGCCGACAACGATACGCCCATCTATGGCGACGGCGTGCTGGAGATCCTGCAGGACGGCTTCGGGTTCCTGCGTTCGCCGGAGGCCAACTACCTGCCCGGTCCCGACGACATCTACGTCTCGCCCAGCCAGGTGCGGCGCTTCAGCCTGCGCACCGGCGACACCGTCGAGGGCCAGATTCGTTCGCCCAAGGATGGCGAGCGCTATTTCGCCATGCTGAAGGTCAACACCATCAACTTCGAGCCGCCGGAAAACGTGCGGCATCGCATCAACTTCGACAACCTGACGCCGCTCTATCCCGACGAGAAGCTCCGGCTCGAACTGGAAGACCCCACCAAGAAGGACCTCACCACCCGGGTGATCGATCTGGTGGCACCCTGCGGCAAGGGCCAGCGCGCGTTGATCGTGGCGCCGCCGCGCACCGGTAAGACCGTGATGCTGCAGAACGTGGCGCACGCCATCGCCGCCAATCATCCCGAAGTCTACCTCATCGTGCTGCTCATCGACGAGCGCCCCGAGGAGGTCACCGACATGGCCCGCTCGGTCAAGGGCGAGGTCATCAGCTCGACCTTCGACGAGCCGGCCTCGCGCCACGTCCAGGTCACCGAGATGGTGCTCGAAAAGGCCAAGCGCCTGGTCGAGCACAAGCGCGACGTGGTGATCCTGCTGGACTCCATCACCCGCCTGGCGCGGGCCTACAATACCGTGGTGCCGTCCTCGGGCAAGGTGCTGACCGGCGGTGTCGACGCCAACGCGCTGCAGCGGCCCAAGCGCTTCTTCGGTGCCGCCCGCAACATCGAGGAGGGCGGCAGCCTCACCATCATGGCCACCGCGCTGATCGACACCGGCAGCCGCATGGACGAGGTGATCTTCGAGGAATTCAAGGGCACCGGTAACTCGGAAATCATTCTCGACCGCAAGCTGTCGGACAAACGTACCTTCCCGGCCATCGACATCACCCGCTCCGGCACCCGCAAGGAAGAACTGCTGGTGGATAAGGGTGTGTTGTCCAAGATGTGGGTGCTGCGTCGCATCCTGATGCCCATGGGCGTGGTCGACGCCATGGAGTTCCTGGTGGACAAGCTGAAGCAGTCGAAAAGCAACAGCGACTTCTTCGAGGCGATGAATTCGTAAGGAATACGTGGGAGTTTTGGCGTCTCGCCCGCTTCTCTCTAACAGGGTGCGGAAAAACTCTTCCCGCCGCCCTTCATCTCGTCACCTCCGCGAAGGCGGGGTCCATGTTGGGGCAAGGACTGGCATTTGCCCCCATATGCTGTGTTGCCGGACGCATGGATTCCCGCCTTCGCGGGAATGACGAAAGAAAAGTCGAGTTTTTCCGCACCCTGCTAAGAGTGCCGCGCCTAAAATATGAAACGCGGTACTCTTGCGAGCATTGAGCGAGCGGCCCAGGGCATGAAGGCGCCCGCCCGGTGAGGGCTCATTCATAAAGGCTAAAGTGTGATGCACATTGAGGGCAGCACGCTGTATGCACGCGAGACGCCTGCGCTCCAGCGCTATTCGTCTATCCCTCGTCCTGATCGGTGGGGGGTTTGGTGCGGGTGTGGCGTTCGGCGCGGCGCTTCCAGGCGTCGGGGTCTTCCACCGGTTCCTTCTTCCGGGTCACCAGCCGCTGCGGGAAGAAATAGGCAAAGGCCACGCCGCCCATGATCGCCGGTACCACCACGATGGCCAGCCGCTCGATCAGATTGTAGAAGGTGTCGCGGCCCGTCTTGATGACGATGGCTTCCTTGCACTCATAGCGCTTCTTGAAGCTGCCCTCGCAGTCGCGGAGACGATCCTGCACATCGGCCGAGGAGTGTGTCTGGATCTCGTGCTCGGGAATGGCCGAGAACTGCCACCAGCCGGCATAGGCCATCCATATCAGGCTGGCCGCCGTTATCGCCCATCGCGCGGTTTCGCGCACGCGCCTGTCCATTCCTGCCTCCCTCGGGTCCCCACCTGACTCCGTCCCGGAGGAAGTCTAATACGGGAACCAGCGGCTGGCTAGGGCAACAGCACGGTCGAACCGGTCGTCCTGCGGCCCTCCAGGTCGCGATGGGCCTGGGCGGCCTCCGCCAGGGGATAGGTCTGGTTGACCTCGACCCGCACGAAGCCGCGCTCGACCATGTCGAACAACTCGGCCGCCGAGGCCACCAGGTCCTCGCGCTTGGCGGTGTAGGTCATCAGGCTGGGGCGGGTCAGGAACAGCGAGCCCTTGGCCGCCAGCAGGCCGGTATCCAGCGGCGGAACCTTGCCCGATGACTGGCCGAACGATACCAGCATGCCCAGCGGTCGCAGGCAGTCGAGGCTGCCCATGAAGGTGTCCTTGCCCACCGAATCATAGACCACCGGCACCATGGCGCCCTCAGTCAGCTCGCGCACCCGGTCGACGAAGTTCTCGCGGCTGTAGACGATGGCATGGGCGCAGCCGTGGGCACGGGCCAGCTCGGCCTTTTCATCCGAGCCGACGGTACCGATCACCGTGACGCCGAGATGCTTGGCCCATTGGCACATCATCAGGCCGACGCCACCGGCCGCGGCGTGCACCAGGATGGTCTCGCCGGCCTCGACCCGATAGGTGCGGCGCAGCAGGTATTGGGCGGTCATGCCCTGCAGCATCATGGCGGCGGCCTGGCGGTCGTCGATGTCCTTGGGCAGGACCACCAGACGATGGGCCGGCATCAGGCGGCGCTCGGCATAGGAGCCGGGCGGCGGATTGGCATAGGCGACGCGGTCGCCTATGCGGACCTCGCCGACGCCATCGCCCACCGCCTCGACCACACCAGCCCCCTCCATGCCCAGGGTGGCGGGCAGGGGCAGGGGATAGAGGCCGCTGCGGTGATAGACGTCGATGAAGTTGAGCCCCACCGCGGTGTGGCGCACCAGCGCCTCGCCGGGGCCGGGGTGGCCGAGGGCGACCTCCTCCCAGCGCATGACCTCGGGGCCGCCGAAGTCGTGGATGCGGATGGCCTTGGTCATGGTGTTTTCCCCTCCAGTCGAAGCAGGAACTGCTTGGTCTCCACCCCATCCATGCCGGAATAGCCGCCGAGGCCGCCATTGGTGGCCAGGACGCGGTGGCAGGGGATGAGGATGGGAATGGGATTGCGGCCGCAGGCGCCGCCCAGGGCACGCGCCGCAGTTCCCAGCTCGGCCGCCAGTGCGCCATAGGTGCGGATGGAACCGAAGGGAATGGCGGCCAGGGCCTGCCAGACCCGCTTCTGGAAGGCGGTGCCGAACGGGCCCAGCGGCAGGTCGAACGCCTGCCGTCGGCCGTCGAAATACTCCTCCAGCTGGTCGCGGGCCTTCAGCAGCAGAGGGGTTTCCTCACTGTCGGGCGGCCAGCCCCAGTCCAACGAAACGATGACGCCGTCCTCTTCGGACAGGGTGAGGGGCCCGACAGGGCTGTTGAAGGCGAGCTGTGGCATGGCGTGACTCTATCGCGACGACAGCACCTCCCGCAACCGTGCCGCGTCGGTGATGGGGGCCGAACAGGCGAAGGTATGGCAGACATAGGCGGTGGGGCAGCCCTCGTTCATGCCCTTGCCATGGGCGGGGTGACGCTCGGGCAGGGCGGTGCCGTCGGTGAGGCGGATCAAGGACAGCGTCGTCGCCGGCGCCTCGGCCACCACTTGCAGCAGGGCGTCGAGATCCGCGCCGGGCGGGCCGACCACCACCACCTGAGTCGGGTGGCTCAACAGTTCGAAGGCGCCGAGCAGGGTCGTCATGCTGGCGGATTGCTCCGCCGCCGCCGCCGAGAACGCCGCCACCGTGGCCTCGGCCAGGTCGCGCCAGCGGGAGTCGCCGGTGGCCAGCCACAGCCGCGCCAAAGCTTCGGCCATGGCGCCGTTGCCCGAGGGCGTGGCGCCATCATAGGCCGGCTTGCTGCGCACCATCACGTCGGCGGTATCGTCGGCGGAGAGGAACCAGCCGCCGGGGGCCTCGTCCCAATGGTGACGGCGGGCGGCGGCGGCCCAGGCGGCGGCCTGCTCGGTCAGCCCGGCCTCACCGGTGACCTCGGCCAGGGCGAGGGCGGCGCGGATCATCTGGGCGTAGTCGTCGATCACCGAGGCGTGTCCCAGCCGGCCGAAGCGCATGGAATGGGCCAGTCGGTCGCCGGGCAGGGCCATGCGGCGCCGCACCGCCTCGAAGGCGGTGCGGGCGGCGTCGATCCAGCGCGGCATGGCGAAGGTGAAGCCGGCCCCGGCCAGTGCCGTGATCATCATGCCGTTCCAGTCGGCCAGCACCTTGTCGTCGCGCCCCGGCCGCACCCGTGCCTCGCGTACCCGCCACAGGACGGCGCGGGCGTCGGCCAGCATGTCGTCGACCCCTACCGGTTGGTTGGGGTGATTGCGGTGCAGGATGGTGCGGCCTTCCCAGTTGCCGCCGGGTCGCACGTCATAGGCCCGGCAGAAGAAGCGGGCGGTTTCCTCGTCCAGCCGGGTGGCGACCTCCTCGGCGGTCCAGGTGTAGAAGCGGCCCTCCTCGCCTTCGCTGTCGGCGTCGAGGGTGGCGGCGAAGGCGCCGTCCTCGGCGATCATCTCGCGCAGCACCCATTCGGCCGCCTCGGCGACACGGCTGCGGTACAACGGGTTGCGGGTGCCCTTCCATACCAGGGTCAGCAGCTCGATCAGCTGGGCGTTGTCGTAGAGCATCTTCTCGAAATGCGGCGCCAGCCAGGTCTCGTCGGTGGAGTAGCGCATGAAGCCGCCGCCCAGGTGGTCGCAGATGCCGCCATAGCAGATGTGGTCGAGGGTCAGCGTCACCGCCTCGCGCAGCCGTTCGTCACCACTGCGCCAGCCGGTCTTCCACAGGAACTGGAACAGTCCGGGCTGGGGGAACTTGGGCGCCCCCATCAGGCCGCCATGCTCGGTGTCGATCAGCCGCAGCATCTGACGGGCGCCGCGTTCCAGCAGCTCCAGCGACAGCTCGCCGCCGCCGGGGGTGCGGGCCTCCGCTTCGAGGCCGGCACGCATGGCGGCGACGTTGTCGCGAATGCGATCGGGCTCGGCCTCCCAGGTGGCGGCCACCGACTGCAACACGTCGGGGAAGCCGGGACGGCCCCAGCGCGAGGCGGGCGGAAAATAGGTGCCGCCCCAGAACGGCTCGCCGGCAGGGGTCAGGAACATGGTCAGCGGCCAGCCGCCCTGCTGACCCATCATGGCCAGCGCCTGCTGATAGAGGGCATCAAGATCGGGCCGCTCCTCGCGGTCGACCTTGATGGGCACGAACAGGGCGTTCATCAGCCCGGCGGTGGCGGGGTCCTCGAAGCTCTCATGCGCCATGACGTGGCACCAGTGGCAGGCGGCATAGCCCACCGACAGCAGAATGGGCTTGCCGGACGCATCGGCCTCGGCCAGAGCCTGGCTTCCCCACGGCCGCCACGCCACCGGGTTGTCCTTATGCTGTAGGAGGTAAGGGCTGGTCTCTTGGGCCAGGAGGTTGACTGCCATAGGGATACCTCGGTTGGGCGGGCGTTGCGCGTAAGGGTTCAAAGGCTTAGTTTGGGTTGCCGAGGTCGAATGACAAGAATGGAACGGCAGGGAGAGGACGCCATGAAGATCACTCTGGATGTGGACTGCACCCCGGAAGAGGCGAGATCTTTCTTCGGCCTGCCCGACGTCAAGCCGATGCAGGATGCGGTCATGAAGGAGATCCAGGATCGCATGACCGCCAACTTGCACGCCATGGACCCCGAGACCATGATCAAGACCTGGCTGCCGGCCGGGGTGCAGGGAATGGAGCAGATTCAGAAGATGTTCTGGGCTCAATTCGCCGGTGTCACTCGCAAGCGCGAAACTTCGTGATGATCGATCCGGCGCCGTTCTATCGCATCCACGTTTTCGCCTGCACCAATCGTCGCCCCGACGGCCACGCCCGTGGCTCCTGCGCCGAGCGTGGCTCCGAGGCGTTGCGCGACTACATGAAGGCGCGGGCCAAGGAGCTCGGCCTCAAGGGCGTCCGCATCAATTCCGCCGGCTGCCTCGACCGCTGCGAGCTGGGGCCGGTGATGGTGATCTATCCCGAGGGCGTCTGGTACGCCTATCGCTCCAGTGCCGATGTGGACGAGATCCTGCGGGTCCACCTGGTGGAGGGCGGCCGGGTCGAGCGGCTGATGCTGCAACCCGACGCCCGGCCGGCGGTGTAGTCAGCGGTGACGGCCACCATCTACGCCCTCGCCAGCGGTGCCGGCCGGGCCGGAGTGGCGGTGTGGCGGCTGTCGGGGCCGCTGGCCGGTGCCGCCCTCGAACATCTCACCGGACGGCTGCCGCGGCCCCGCTTTGCCACCCGGGTCCGCCTCGGCGACATCGACGACGGCCTGGCGTTGTGGTTTCCCGCCCCCCACAGCTTCACCGGCGAGGATGTGGCAGAGTTGCAGCTGCACGGTGGCCGCGCCGTCGCCAGCGCCCTGGCCGAGGCGCTGAACGCCCTGGGCCTGCGCCCCGCCGAGCCCGGCGAGTTCAGCCGGCGCGCTTTTCTCAACGACAAGCTCGATCTCACCCGCGCCGAGGCCATCGCCGATCTGGTGGCGGCCGAGACCGCCGCCCAGCGGCGTCAGGCGCTGCGGCAGATGGACGGCGCCCTGGCCCGGGTGACCGAGGGCTGGCGGACGCGACTGGTGGCGGCCCTGGCCCATCTTGAGGCGGTGATCGACTTCGCCGACGAGGGCATTCCCGACACCGTGCTGGCTCAGGCGACGGCGGAGGTGGCGGGGTTGGCCGGTGAACTTGCCGGCCATCTCGCCGATGGCCATCGGGGGGAGCGGCTGCGTGACGGTTTCCACATCGCCATCCTGGGGGCGCCCAACGCCGGCAAGTCCAGCCTGCTGAATCGGCTGGCCGGCCGTGATGCCGCCATCGTCTCGCACCACGCCGGCACCACCCGCGATGTGGTGGAGGTTCATCTCGACCTGGGTGGCTGGCCGGTGGTGGTCGCCGATACCGCCGGTCTGCGCGAGGCCGGTGAGGAGGTCGAGGCCGAGGGCATCCGTCGCGCCCTGGCCCGCGCCGAGACCGCCGACCTCAAGCTGGCGGTGTTCGACGCCGGGCGGTTGCCCGAGCTTGACGCCCACACGCTGGCGGTGGTCGATGCCGCCACCCTGTCGCTGATCAATAAGATCGACGCCGCCGCCGGCCCGCCGCCCGCCGGCATGCTGCCGGTCTCGGCCCGCAGCGGCGAGGGCGTCGAGGCCCTGGTGGCGCGGCTGGAGCAGGAGGTCGCCGCGCGCATGGCGGCTGGTGCCCCCGCCGTGTTGACCCGCGCCCGCCATCGGTCGGCGGTCGAGGACTGCCTCGCGGCACTGCGGCGTTTCGATCCCTCCCGGGGGATGGAGCTGGCCGCCGAGGACCTGCGTCTGGCGGCGCGCGCCCTGGGCCGCATCACCGGCCGCATCGACGTCGAAGAGGTGCTCGACGTGGTGTTCGCCGAGTTCTGCATCGGGAAATGACGCGCCTTTTCATGAGACACGGATATCCGGGTCCCCGCGTGTTGATCCGTGTCCCTTGTATCGATACCCCCCGCTAGGGCATGGTGCCGCCGGTCAGTCATCCGGGGTAGTTTCACGTGAAACAATTCGTCGACGTCATCGTGGTGGGGGCGGGGCATGCTGGCTGCGAGGCGGCAGCCGCCGCGGCACGCATGGGGGCGCGCACCCTGCTGGTCACCCAGCGGCTGGAGACGGTGGGCGAGATGTCGTGCAACCCGGCCATCGGCGGCCTCGCCAAGGGGCAGTTGGTGCGCGAGATCGACGCCCTCGACGGGCTGATGGGCCGCGTCATCGATCGGGCCGGCATCCAGTTCCGTATGCTCAACCGCAGCAAGGGACCGGCGGTGCAGGGGCCGCGCGCCCAGGCCGACCGCAAACTCTATCGCCAGGCCATGCGGGCGCTGCTCGACGAGCAGGACAATCTCGACCTGCTGGCGGCTTCGGTGGAGGACATCGAGCTTGCGGAGGGGCGGGTGGCGGCGGTGGTGCTGGCCGACGGCCGCCGCATCGGTTGCGGCGCGGTGGTGCTGACTACCGGCACCTTCCTGCGCGGCTTGATCCATCTCGGTGAACGGACCTGGCCGGCCGGCCGCATGGGCGACGCGCCCTCCACCGGCCTGTCGGCGACGCTGGAGCGCTGCGGCTTCGCGCTGGGCCGCCTCAAGACCGGCACCCCGGCGCGGCTCGACGGCCGCACCATCGATTGGGCCAGCCTGGAAATGCAGCAGGGCGACCAGCCGCCACGGCCGTTCTCGTTCCTCACCGACCGCATCACCACGCCGCAGGTCGCTTGTGGCATCACCGCCACAACGGCGGCGACCCACGCCATCATCCGCGCCAATCTGGGGCGGGCGCCCATGTATTCCGGTCAGATCACCAGCACCGGGCCGCGCTATTGCCCCAGCATCGAGGACAAGGTGGTGCGCTTCGCCGAGCGTGACCGGCACCAGATCTTCCTGGAGCCCGAGGGGCTCGACGACCACACCGTCTATCCCAACGGTATTTCGACCTCGCTGCCGGAAGAGGTGCAGCGGGCGATGATCGCCACCATCCCCGGGCTGGAGCGGGTGGAGATCATTCGTCCGGGCTATGCCATCGAGTACGATTTCGTCGATCCGCGCGAGCTTGACCCCACCCTGGAGACCCGTCGGGTGCCGGGCCTGTTCCTCGCCGGCCAGATCAACGGCACCACCGGCTACGAGGAAGCGGCGGCGCAGGGGGTGCTGGCGGGGGTCAATGCGGCAAGGGGGAACCTGACCCTGGACCGCGCCGACGCCTATATGGGGGTGCTGGTGGACGATCTGGTGACGCTGGGGACGGTGGAACCCTATCGCATGTTCACTTCGCGCGCCGAGTACCGTCTGTTGCTGCGTGCCGACAACGCCGACCTGCGGCTGACCGCCCGGGGCGAGGCGGTGGGCTGTGTCGGGGGGCTGCGATCGGACCGCTTCCGCAAGAAATCCACCGCCCTGGAGGCGGCGCGCCAACTGCTGCGGGAGTTGCGGGCCTCACCCACCGTGCTGGGCCGCGCCGGGCTGGAGGTCAACCGTGACGGGGTGGTGCGCAGTGCCTTCGACGTGCTGGGCTATCCCGGCATCGATCTTGTCCGCTTGGCGCAGGTCTGGCCGGGGCTGGGTGGGTTCGCGTCGGATGTGGCGGAGCAACTGGAAATCGAGGCGCGCTATGCCGGCTATCTCGGCCGTCAGGAGGCCGACATTCGCGCCTATCGCCGCGAGGAGGGGCTGCTGCTGGGCTCCGCGGTGGATTACGACGCCATCTGTTCCCTGTCCAACGAGGTGCGGGCCAAGCTGAAGGCGGCGGTGCCGGCGACCCTGGCGGCGGCGGGGCGCATCCCCGGCGTGACGCCGGCGGCGTTGACGGCGTTGCTGGCGCATGTGAAGAAGGGGGCGGCGGCGTAGGTGGGGCAGGGGCCTGGACCCGTTCTCCTACGGATGGTGTTTCACGTGAAACAGACCACATCATAGCGGAGTGACTTGTGGACCCCGATGAGTTTGCCACCACACTTGGTGTTTCACGTGAAACAATCGAGCGCCTGACGGCCTATGCCGACCTGCTGGTCAGATGGCAGGCCCGTATCAATCTGGTCGGCCCCGATACCCTGCCGCGGCTGTGGCAGCGGCATATGCTCGACTCGGCGCAGTTGCTGGAGCTGATTCCGCCCACCGCTCGCCGGGTGGTGGATCTCGGCAGCGGCGCCGGTTTCCCCGGCCTGGTGCTGGCGGTGCTGGGAGCGCCCGATGTACATCTGGTGGAGAGCGACGCCCGCAAATGCGCCTTCCTGCGCGAGGCCGCCCGGGTCAGCGGTACCACGGTGACGGTGATCAACCGCCGCATCGAGCAGGTGCCGCCGCTGGCCGCCGACGTGGTGACCGCCCGCGCCCTGGCGCCGTTGTCGAAATTGCTGGATTGGGCGGTGCCGCATCTCGCTGCGGGGGCGATTTGCCTGTTTCTCAAGGGCCGCGGCTGCGAAGACGAATTGACCCAGGCATCGAAAGATTGGAATATCACCCTCGACCGGGTCCCCTCCGTTTCGGACCCCTCCGGAATCATCCTTTACCTGAAAGAGGTCTGTCGTGGTCGAGCCTAGCAAAGCCACCCGCGTCATCGCCATTGCCAACCAGAAGGGCGGGGTGGGCAAGACCACCACCGCCATCAACCTGGCCACCGCCATGGCGGCGACGCGCAAGTCGGTGCTGATCATCGATCTCGACCCGCAGGGTAACGCCAGCACCGGCCTGGGCATCGACCGTTTGGCCCGGGCGGTGAATTCCTACCATGTGCTGATCGGCGAGGCGAAACTGACCGATTCGGTACTGCCCACCGAGATCCCCGGCCTGTCCGTGGTGCCGTCGGGCGTCGACCTGTCGGGCGCCGAGATCGAGCTGGTGGAGATGCCGCGCCGCGAGATGCGGCTGCGCGAGGCCCTGGCCGAGACCCTGGATGCCTATGACTATGTGC
>CAJANL010000173.1 GCA_903941105.1 uncultured Rhodospirillaceae bacterium | reverse complement strand
GGCCGAGCGCCCGCTGGGTTACGACCCGCTGCTGGGCCAGGGCCGTGACGCCCAGGACCCGTTCTATGAGGCGATCAAGGACGAGGGCGATATCGGCGTGCCGCTGGATGTGCGGGCGCTCGGCTTCTGGCTGAAGGGTCTGTTTGGCACCCCCGCCACTACCGACAATGGCAACGGCACCTTCGATCATGTCTTCACCTCGGGCGGCACGCTGCCCAGCCTCGCCATCGAGATCGGCCACGCCCAACTGTCGGCACCGAAGTTCTTCCGCCATGGCGGCGTCAAGCTGGACAAGCTGTCCTTCGACATGGCCCGCTCCGGCGCCGCCAACGCCAGCATCGGTGTCATTGCCCAGGGGGAAACCGAAACCGCCGCTACCATCGACACCAGCCCGACGACCTTCGCCCTGAAGCGGTTCAGCCAGGGCAGCGGCACCATCCGGGTCGGCGGCGGCCAACTGGCCAACGTGGTCGGCGGCAAGCTGTCCTTTTCCAACAATCTGGAGCGGGTCGAGACCATCCGCGCCGACGGGCTGATCGACGGTGTGGACGAGACCGAGGCCACCGCTGAAGGCTCGGTGGATATCCGCTTCGGCACCGACACCACGCTGACCTCGGCCATTGCCGCCGAAAGCCCGGTGGCGATGGAATACGGCTTCACCATTCCCGGCTCGCCCTTCGCGCTGACCTTCCATCTGCCCCGCGTCTTTCTGCCCAAGAAGAAGCAGGAGATCAAAGGTCCCGGCGGCATCCAGGCCAGTTACGACTGGCGGGCGGCCCGTGATCCGGTGGCGGGTTATCTGCTGCGCGTCACCCTGGTCAACGACGTGGCGGGGTATTGATCATGATCCGCCTGACCATCCCCAAGGAGCCCTACTGGCTCGATCTGCCTCATGGCGTGCGGGTGTTCGTGCGCCCGCTCAATACGGCAGTCTACGAGGCCGCCCGGTCGCGCGGCTGGCGCATGGCCCGTGCCATCGCCGCCGAGCATGCCGATCTGAAAGCCGCCGGGGCTGACATCACCGGCCTGCCCGATCTGTCCGACGAGGACGCCCTGGCCGGTCTGTCGCAGATGCTGTTCGCCCAAGGTCTGGCCCGGTCGGCCATCACCAAGTGGGAAGGCGTGCTGGACGAGGCCGATCAACCGGCGGAGGTTACCGACACCGCCATCGCCGAGCTGATGCAGCTTCCCCGTATGGCCGAGTCCTTCGTCGTCCAGTACACCGAAACCCACGAAGCGGTCATCGCCGAGGGAAACGTCTCCAGGCCCGCGCCGAATGGCACTTCGGCGGCGGGCCGGAATACTGCCGAGGCTGCGGTGGAAACTGCGACTGCCCCTATGACCGCAACGCCCCCCTGAGCGAAGCAGGCTGGCAAGCCTGGGAACTCCTGGCCGGCTCCATTGGAACCATCCGTCTCGGCCCCCGTGGCGGCATTACCGGGCTCGACCTTCCGGCTCTGCTGATCCAGGCCGAGGCCCTTGGTTACGACCTGCCTTTGCTGGCCCGCATGCTGCCTTTCGTCGAGCGGGGAATGGTGGCCGGTTCCGCCAAGGTTCAAACCGAGACCTGATCCATGGCAACCAAATCCGTCTCCATCCGTCTGTCCCTGCAGGACGGCGAAACCGTTCGGCGTAGCCTGATCCAACTGGGTAACGACGGCCAGAAGGCGCTGGCCAGGATTGAAGGGGCGGCCCAGCCCGCGTCCAAGTCGTTGCTGGCCATGAATGCCTCCAGCCAGGATATCCAAGGCGGCATGGCGGGGTTTGCTTCCCGGCTTGGCCCCATCGGCTCGGTGATGATGGCGCTGGGTCCAGCCGGGTTGGCGGCGGGTGCAGCCATCGGCTTCTTCGGCAAGGCCATGGTCGAATCCACCATCAAGGTGGAAAGCCTGGAGGCACGCCTCAAGGGGCTGGTCGGCGCCGCCACCTTGACCGAAACCACCAGCTATCTCTACGCCCAGGCCCAGAAGACCGGCACGGCGCTGGAAACGGTGGTCGGGGCCTATTCCCGGCTGGCGGCTTTGCAGAAAGCCGGGATCATCACCACCGGCGAAAGCCGTGCCTTGCTGGAAGGGTTTCAGTCCACCGCCATTGCGCTGGGGGCCTCGTCCGAGCAGTTGGAGCAGTCGCTGTTCGGTCTGGCCCAGGGGTTGTCGTCGGGCACGCTCCGCGCCGAGGAACTCAACCAGATCGTCGAGCCCATGCCGGGCCTGCTCCAGGCTCTCGACCGAGCCGCCGCTCTGCCCTCGGGCGGGTTCCGCCAGATGGTAACCCAGGGCAAGGTGACGGCGGATTTCTTTCGCGACACCTTGATCAAGGCGTTGCGGGGCTTCGACGAAGCCGCCAAGGAAAGCGCCGATACCGCCGAGCGGTCGTTTACCCGCATGGCCAATGCCTGGCAAGGCTTCACCAACGCCCCCTGGCTGCGCAAGGTTCTGTCGGGTGGCGCCAATGCCGGGGCGGCGACGCTGGAATCGCTGACGCCGGGCGAATCCACGGTCAAGTCGCGGTTGGCCGATCTGGATCGGCGCATCGCCGCCCTGGGGGGCGAGCAGGCCCTCGACAAGCCATTGCCGGCGGGCACCCATTCCGTGGTGGTGATGGCGGTCAGGGAGGAAAACGAGGAACTGCGCCGCCTGCTGGCCGAGCGCCAGGACGTCGCCGCCGATCTCGACGAGATCACCCGCAAGCGGGCGGGCATGGAAGCCCAGGCCAAGATGGAGCGCGACCGGGTTCGGGCCGAGCAGCGCGAGCCCAGCTATCTCGAAAAGCTGACCGACCTCAAATTCGAGGTGGAATGGCAGGAGAAGCTCAATACGGCTCGCGCCGCCGGCAACGCGGAGTTCTCCCGCACCAAGGCCCAGTACGAAGCGGCCAAGGGCTTTCGCCAGATCGAGAAGGAGCTGTTCCAGCAGGGTGGCGTCTATCGCACCCAGCCCAAGGAACAGGAGATCAAGGATCTGCTGGCCCGTG
The DNA here is from genome assembly GCA_903941105.1 of uncultured Rhodospirillaceae bacterium. Classification (GTDB taxonomy): domain Bacteria; phylum Pseudomonadota; class Alphaproteobacteria; order Rhodospirillales; family Magnetospirillaceae; genus CAJANL01. The sequence continues at coordinate 713 of CAJANL010000173.1, read as the reverse complement.
AGGCCGAAGCCAAGGGGGCGGGAGAGATGTCCGCCCAGGCCCAGGCCGAGGTGCTGGGGCTGAACCTCCAAGCCCTTGGCCAGGAGCGTCTGGCCGAAGCCGCCCGCACCGGTGGTCAGGCCCAGATCGACGCGGCGCGATCCGCCAAGGTGCTGGAATTTGCCTTCAAGAATAATGGCGCGGCGGTGGCCGAGTATGATCGGGCGCTGCGCCGTATCGATTCGGCCAAGCTGCTGGAGCAGAAGAATGGCCTGATCCGCACCATGGGACAGGAAGCCGCCGCCAATGACCGCCTCGCCGATTCCGCCAAGGGATCGGTGGCCGACACCATCCTGGCGGAGCGCACCAACTGGCTGGCCGAACAGGCCTCCAAGGGGCTGACCGACGCCAATGGCGAACTGGCCCAATCCTACGCCCTGGTGCAGAAATCCCGCGCCAATAGCGAGTCGGCCCGCGCCGTTGCCGATCTGGAGCGCGAAATCGACGCCCAGGTGCGATTGGCCGAGGCGGTGCGCAGCAGTGATCGCAACCGCGTTCGCACCGTCACCATCGACAATGATGTCGCCAAATTCGCCCGCAGCCACAAGTTGGCAGAGGACGATCCCAAACTCGATGAGTACCGGGCGGCCCGCTCGCGGCAATATGCCGAGTCGGTCAAGGACGAGGCCCGCCAAACCACTTTGGCCTATGACGCCACCCAGCGTTTCGCCGAG
>CAJANL010000172.1 GCA_903941105.1 uncultured Rhodospirillaceae bacterium | reverse complement strand
GGGGCACCCGCCAGTCCTGGCCCCAACCGGGACCCCCCGCCTGCGCGGGGGTGACGAGATGCAGGATGGTGGGAAGAGTTTTTCCGCACCCTGATAAAGCGTGATGCCCTAAATGTGCATCAGGCTTTAACCTTTATGTATTCGCCCTCGCCGGGCGGGCACGTTCGTGCCCTCGCTCAATGCTCGCAAGAGTACCGCGTTTCATAGTTCAGGCACGGTGCTGTAGCTACTTCTTCGCTTTCATATGCTTGGCGAATTCGGCGCACTGGTCGGCGCGCGCCGATCGCGGCGTGAACCACACCGCCGAGAAGGGCAGCCGCGGGGCGCCGAAGGCTTGGCCATAGGCGGCGGGGTCGTCCTCGCCGGGCTGGACCTCGACGAAAGCCAGCGCCAGCACCCGCGCTCCCGGCACCAAGGCGGCGAGGCGGGGAGGGACGGCACGGTCGGCCCGCACGTGGCCGGCGCCGGCGATCAGCACCGCCGGACGGTGGCCGGCCGCCAGCAGACCGGCCAGTACTGAGGCCATCTCGGCATCGCGCGCCCGCTGGGTGCGGACCATCCCCGCCACCGCCGATTCCGGCAGCATGTTGCAGTGGCTGGCGCGGATGTCCTCGGCCATGGCGGCCGCGTCCTCGGTGGCGAGCGGCTGGTCCAGCCCGAGGCGTGCGGCCAGTTCCACCGGTTCCTCGGCGCGGCTGATCTTGCGGGTCAGGTCGCGCGGCAGGCTGGCCGGCCGCACCGGCCCGCCGGCCTTCAGCACCGCAGCGGCGATGGGCCGGTAGAGCGTCCAGTCGGGCCAGCCGCGGCGGTTCCATTCCACCGCGGCGCCCAAGCCGGCGGCGTCGCCGGGGTGGGCGGTAAGATAGGCCTCCAACGCCGGTCGCTGGTCGGCATCGATCATCTCGAACGCCACCGCCGGTCGTGGGCCGGCGACGGTCAGGCGCTCCACCACCCAGGCCTGTAGCGCGTGGTGGTCGGGGTTGTCGTGGGTCTCGCCCAGCAGCACGGCGTCGGCGCGGCCGGCCTCGGCCATCAGGTCGCCGGGCGACAGGAACCGCCCGCTGGCCGGCTGCCAGATGCGTCCCGTCAGCGGGTGGGCGCCTTCGAGCTCGGTCTTGAAGGCGGGCGGCGCGTCGTCGGCCCAGGCCGGGGTGGCGGCCAGTAGCAGCAGGGCGAAAGCCCTCGATATGGTCATGCGTCACCCTTCCATGGGGAACCCGACCACATCCTGACCGGCCGCGCCGGTGTCGTCTACTGTGCGAACGAAAAGGGGGAGAATGCGACGGCATTCTCCCCCTCCGCGACCCTCCCGCTGGGGGAGGGGACTACATGACGCCGAGTGTCTTCGGCAGCCAGATGGAGAGTGGCGGCCAATAGCTCACGGCGATCAGGAAGCCGATCATCGCCATCAGCCACGGCCACACCGCCACCGTCAGCTCGGTTATACCCATCTTGGTTATCCCCGAGGCGACGTAGAGGTTGAGGCCCACCGGGGGATGGCACATGCCGACCTCCATGTTGACCGTGACCAGGATGCCGAAATGCACCGGGTCGATGCCCAGCTTCATGGCCACCGGGAACAGGATGGGGGCCATGATCAGCACGATGGAGCTGGGCTCCATGAAGTTGCCGGCCACCAGCAGCAGCACGTTGACCACCAGCAGGAAGGCCACCGGTCCCAGATCCTTGCTGACGATCCAGTCGGCGATGTGGTGCGGGATGTTCTCGTTGGCCAGCACGAAGGAGAACAGCATCGCGTTGGTGATGATGTAGAGCAGCATGGCGCTCATGTTGGCCGAGGACAGCAGCACCTTCGGCACGCCCTTCAACGGCATGTCCTTATAGACGAACACCGCGATGAAGAAGGCGTAGACCGCGCTCATGGCCGCCGCTTCCGTCGGCGTGAATATGCCGGTGTAGATGCCGCCGATGACGATGACGATCAACGCCAGACCCCAGAACGCTTCGCGCAGGGTGCGCAGACGTTGGCCCCAATCGGCCTTGGCCAGACGGGGGTAATCGTTCTTCCAGGCGATGTACCAGGTCACCGCCCCCAGGATGGTGGCCAGCACCAGGCCGGGGATGACGCCGGCCATGAACAGGGCGCCCACCGAGGTATTGGTGGCGACGGCGTACATCACCATCACCAGCGACGGCGGGATCAGGATGCCGAGCGCGCCCGAGGTGGTGATGACACCGGCGCCGAACTTGTTGGGGAAGCCCTGCCTGACCATGGCCGGCAGGATGATGGAGCCGATGGCCACCACGGTGGCGGGGGACGAACCGGACACCGCCGCGAACAGGGCGCAGGCCATGACGCCGGCCAGGCCCAGGCCGCCGTGCCAGTGCCCGACCATGGCCGTGGCGAAGTTGATCATTCGCCGCGCCACACCGCCGTGGGTGAGGAAGTTTCCGGCCAGGATGAAGAACGGGATCGCCATGATCTCGAACTTCTCGATGCCGGTGAACAGCTTCAGCGCCACCGATTCGATGGGCACCTGGGTCATGGTGAACAGGAAGGTGAGAACGGTCAGGCCGAGCGAAATGGAAATCGGCATGCCCGTCAGCATCAGGGCGATCAGCAGCCCGAAGATGATTGCGGAGTTCATGAACGGTCCTCCCCGGACTTGGCGGAGGCGTCGCCGCCCTCCATGGCGACAGTCGCTTTGCCGGACCGGCTTCCGTCACCCTCGCCCAGGGACGGATCGCCGCCCTCGTGGGTGATGTCCTTGGGGTGGAGGTTGTCGGCCATTTCGTACCAGTTGATATCCTGGGCGGCGCGCTGGGGATCGGTGGTGTCCTCTTCCAGGCCCTCGACATGGCCGTGGTCGTGGTGGGGCAGTTCCCCCGTCCTCAGGAAGCCGACGCACACCTGCAGGAAGCGGAAGCACATCAACGAGGAGCCCAGCGGGATGGCGCTGTAGACGATCCAGGTCGGCCACTCCAGGTCGGCGGTGATGGGGCCCTCGTAGAGGTCACCGACCGTGAGGCCAAAGGTATTCACGAAGGCGTAATGGGCGCCGTTCTCCCAGACGAAGTGCCCGCCCAGCGTGGCGACGACACCGGTGAACAGGGCGCCGGAGAGCAGCCCGAGGATGATGAACTTGCCGCGCATCGGCGCGTCCATCCGGTTGATCACCACGTCGACGCCGACGTGGATGCCGGTGCGCACGCCATAGGCGGCGCCGAACTTGGCCATCCAGACGAACATGATGATGCACAGTTCCTGCGCCCACGAAAAGTCGAGGTGGTAAAAATATGGGTAGAGGAAGGGCACGCTCGTCGCGTAACGCTGCATCACAGCAACGAAAATTATTGTCGTAGCAGCGCCCATGAGGAAGGTGATCGTCACTTCCTCAAGATGGTCAAGTATTTTGAACATTTGGCAATCCCCGCCGGAAAAGGGGAGGGTCACTCGCGTGACGCTCCCCGGTCCAACATCAGTACTTGAAGCCGAGCTTTTCGGCTTCCTTGTAGATCGCCTGCATCAGCTCCTTGCCGACGCGGGCCTCCATGTCCTTGTGGACGGGCAGCAAAGCCTTGACCCACAGATCGCGCTCGGCGGCGGTCAAGGCGTAGAACTCGGTCTTGCCGCTGGCCTTCATGGTGGCGAGGCCTTCGTCGTTCTCGGTCTGGGCGATGGCGTTGGCGAAGCGGGTCGACTCGTTCATGGCGCCTTCGAGGGTGGCGCGGAGGTCGGCCGGCAGCCCTTCCCAGAACTTCTTGTTGACGATGACCGCATAGCCCAGATAGCCGTGGTTCGAGAGGGTGGCGTGCTTCTGCACCTCATGCATCTTCTGGGTGAACATGTTGGACGGCGGGTTTTCGGTGCCGTCGACGACGCCGGTCTGCAACGCCTGATAAACTTCCGAGAAGGCCATCACCTGCGGCAGGGCGCCCAGCGCCCGCATCTGTGCGTCCAGAACCTTGGACGACTGAATACGCATCTTCTGGCCCTTGAAATCCTCGGGCTTATGCAGCGGCTTGTTGCTGCTCATGATCTTGAAGCCGTTGTCCCAATAGGCCAGGCCCATCAGGCCCTTGCCTTCGAGCTTCTTCAGCATGCCGGTGCCGACGGGGCCTTCGGTGACGGAGCGCAGCACGTCCTTGCTGCCGAAGATGAAGGGCAGGTCGAAAACCTCGAAATCCTTGATGCCCAGCGGCCCGAACTTGGCCAGCGAGGGGGCGAGCATCTGGACGGCGCCCAACTGCAGCGCCTCCATCTCTTCCTTGTCCTTGTAGAGCTGGCTGTTGGGGTAGACCTCGACCTTGACGCGGCCCTTGGTGCGCTCCTCGGCCAGCGCCTTGAAGCGCTCGGCGGCCTTGCCCTTCGGCGTGTCGGGCGACACCACGTGGCTGAACTTGATGACGATGGGCTGCGCCTGCTGCGCCATGGCGGTGCCGGCGGCCATGCAGCTGGCGACCAGGCAACCGACGAGAGCGGCGAATTTCATGTGGTGTCCTCCCAGACATTTGGACGTAAGTCGTCGGTAGGGATTATTCGAAAGTTCGGCCATGTTGCGCTATTGTGGAAATCCGAACGTGTCGGTGCACGAGGGGCATGACATCCGACTCTTCCTTTCGCAATCGCGACGCCATTCAGGCCATGCCGGTGGTGGCCATGGCCCTGGTGGTCATGCTGCTGGGCGTGCTGTTGTGGTTGTTGCACCGCAATGAGCTGGAAGAGGAACGGATGTCCCTGATCAAGGACATCCTGTGGGTCGAGCAGAATGTTCACTTTCACCTGACGTCCGATGCCGAGAAATTGCAGCAGATTGCCGTCGAACTGGCCCGCGACGGGATCGGCGACCACGACTTCCGGGTCAAGGCGCGGGCATTGATCGTCAACAGTCCCGAGTTCGAGCGGGTGACGGTGCGTGGTCCCGAAGGCACTCTGCTGGTGTCCTCGCCGCCGGTCGAGGCGGCGGCCACCACCGACGACCCGGGGCGCTGGAGCGGCGCCTTCACCCTGGCCAAGGCCATCGGCCGCGTCGCCTATGGCCCGCCCTATGTGCTGGCGGGGCGCGGCATGGTGTTCGAGGCCCATGTTCCCATGTTCGCCGCCGGGCGCTTCATCGGTACGGTGGCCGGGGTGTTTTCCCTCGACCTGCTGATCACCCATCAGGTGCCGTGGTGGTTCGCCGGCAAGTACAACCTTGAGATCGTCGACGGCAACGGCACCGTGCTGGCGGCCAAGTCGACGCTGCCGCTGTCCGATCCCGGTCCCAGCCATCAGGTGCGGTTCGAGCCCCCCGGCCACGGCCTGATGCTGGTGGCCACCGTCTATCGCAGCGAAACCAATCTGGCGCGCAACATCCTGGCGGCCGCCATCCTGGGGCTGGCGCTGCTGGCGTTGTGGAGCCTGTGGGCGGTGCGCGCCCATATCCGCCGCCGCCTTGCTGCCGAACTGGCGCTGCGGGCCGAGCACGGATTCCGCAAGGCCATGGAGGATTCGCTGACGGTGGGCATGCGCGCCCGCGACATGGAGGGCCGCATCACCTATGTCAATCCGGCATTCTGCCGCATGGTGGGATGGAGCGAGGCCGAGTTGGTGGGGGCGGCGCCGCCCATGCCCTACTGGGTGCCGGAGGATCTTGAACACACCTACAACATGCATCGGGCGGTGCTGCGCGGCGACGCTCCACCCAACGGCTTCGAGATCGTCTTCCGCCGCAAGGGGGGCGAGCGATTCCACGCCCTGATCTACGAAGCGCCGCTGATCGGCGCCGATGGGCAACACTCGGGCTGGATGGCCTCGGTGATCGACGTCACCGAGCGTAAGCATGTCGAGGAACAGGCGCGCCTGCAGCAGGAGAAGATGCAGCGCACCGCCCGCCTGACCACCATGGGCGAAATGGCCTCGACCTTGGCGCACGAACTCAACCAGCCGCTGTCGGCCATCGCCAGCTACAACACCGGCTGCCTCAACAAGCTCAATTCCGGCACCTTCAACGCCGAGGAACTGCGTGCCGCCCTCGGCAAGCTCGGGGTCCAGGCGCAGCGGGCCGGTCAGATCATCCGCCGCATCCACGATTTCGTCAGGAAGAGCGAGCCCAATGTGGCGCCGTTCTCCATGAACGAGGTGGTGACCGACACCATCGGCTTCCTCGCCGCCGAGGCCCGCAAGCGGGCGGTCCGCATCGCGGTCGAGGTCTGCCCCGCCAATCCGGTCGTCACCGCTGACCGCATACTGATCGAGCAGGTCATCCTCAACCTGGCCCGCAACGCCATCGAGGCCATGGGTCACACACCGCGCCTCGAACGCATGCTGGTGGCCGAGGTGGCGCAGACCGACGACGAGGTGCAGGTCCGCATCGCCGACCATGGCGGCGGCGTCGCCTCCGAGGTCGCCGACAAGCTGTTCACCCCCTTCTTCACCACCAAGGACGAGGGCATGGGAATGGGGCTCAACATCTGCCGTTCGATCATGGAGTTCCACCAGGGCCGCCTGTGGTTCGAACCCAATCCTGACGGCGGCAGCGTGTTCCTGTTCACTCTGCCGCGACGGAGGACGGCATGACGGGCAGGGTGTTCATCGTCGATGACGACGAGGCGATTCGCGACGCGCTGGCTTGGCTGTTGCAGTCGCGCGGGGTGGCGGCCGACGTGTTCCCGTCGGCCGAGGCCTTCCTGGCGGCTTGGACGCCCTGCTTCGCTGGCTGTCTGCTGCTCGACATCCGGATGGAGGGTATGAGCGGTCTCGACCTGTTCGACCGGCTGGGCGAGCTGGGCTGCCGGCTGCCGGTGATTTTCCTCACCGGGCACGGTGACGTCCCCATGGCGGTCTCGACTCTGAAGAAGGGGGCGCTCGACTTCGTCGAGAAGCCGTTCAACGACAACGATCTCGTGGACCGGGTCATCGATGCGTTGGAGTGGGATGCCCGCCAGCGCGCCCAGGATGCCGGGGCGGCCTCGCTGGCCGCCCGGATGGCGGTGCTGACCACCCGCGAGCGCCAGGTGATGGACCTTGTCCTGGCCGGCCGTCTCAACAAGGTCATCGCCGACGCACTGGGCATCACCATGCGCACCGTCGAGGTTCACCGCGCCCACGTCTTCGAGAAGATGGGGGTCAAGACCGCCGTCGAACTGGCCCGCCTGCTTGCGGGAAGCCAGGGATGACGTCGCGGGTGAGGCGTCTGGCGGTGATGCTGGGGCTGTTCATCGGTTACGTGGTGCTCGACCGCGTCAGCTTCATGCATGAGTATTCGCCGGTCGGCATCACTCCCTGGAATCCTTCGCCGGGGCTGGCGCTGGCGGCGCTGGTGATCTACGGGCTGCGCCTGCTGCCGGTGGTCGCGGCGGCGGCGCTCTTCGCCGACATCGTGGTGCGCGACATGCCGGTGCCGCTGCTGCCGATGATCACCACCACGCTGGTCATCACCGTCTGCTACGGGGCGGCGGCGGCCGTGCTGCGGCGCCGCCTGACGCCGGGCGAAGGGCTGTGGCGACAGCGCGATGTCTTCGCATTGATGGCAGTGGGAGCCCTGACCTCGCTGGTGGTGGCGGGGCTGTGCGTCGGCATCTTCGTGCTGACAGGGGAATTGCCGCGCTCCGTTTATTCCGCCGCCATGGCCCGCTACTGGATCGGCGACATGATCGGCGTCGCCGTGGTTACTCCGCTGCTGCTGGTGCACCGCCGGCTGTCGGTGCCCGATGGTCGCGCCGCCGTCGAGGTGGTGCTGCAGGTGGCGGCGCTGGCCGCGGTGTTGATCATGGCGTTCGGCACCGGTCCGGGGGAGACTTATAGCCTGTTCTACCTGCTGTTCCTGCCGTTGATCTGGATCGCCGCCCGCTTCGGTATCGAGGGCGCCACGCTGGGGACACTGGGGACCCAGGCCGGGCTGGTGGCGGCCTTCGTCACCGTGGTCGACGATTCGGCGGCGGTGACCGGGTTTCAGTTCCGCATGCTGGTGATGGCCATCTCGACCCTGTTCCTCGGTGCCGCGGTGAGCCAGCGTCGCCGGGTGGAGGAAATTCTCCGTCGCCGCCGCGACGAGGTGGCGCAGTACGGTCGCCTGTCCCTGGCCGGCGAGATGGCTGCGGCCCTGGCGCACGAGCTCAATCAGCCGCTGCTCGCCATCATCGCCTTCACCCGTGCCGCCCAGCGTTTGTCCGCCAAGCCGGAGCGGGCTGCCGAGGCCATGGACAAGGCGGTGCGCCAGGCGGAGCGGGCCGGCGACATTCTGCGCACCCTGCGGGAGTTCATCGGCACCGGCGGGCCGCGCACCGCGCCGCATCGTGTCGCCGCCCTGGTCAAGGATGCGCTGGCCGTCGTCGCCGCCGACTGCGCCCGGCGCGGTGTGAACGTCGATGCCGTCCTCGACAGAAATCTGCCGCTGGTTCATGTTGATGGCGTTCAGGTGCAGCAGGTGCTGGTCAATCTGGTGCGCAATGCCGCCGAGGCCATGGATCAGGCCGGCGGCGGCGGCGTCGTGGTGGCGGCGCGGCGCATGGATGGTGCCGTCGAGTTGGAAGTCCGCGACTCTGGCCCCGGCCTGGCCGAGGAGATGATGGATCGTCTGTTCCAGCCGTTCAGCACCACCAAGGCCACCGGCATGGGCATGGGGCTGTCCATCTGCCGTACCATCGTCGAGTCCCACGGCGGCAAGCTGTGGCTGGTTGAGGGCGGCCCGCGGGGATGCGTCTTCCGCTTTACCCTGCCCACCGTGCCGCCATCGGGGGAGGAGGAAGGGGAATGAAGCCGCTGGTGCATGTGGTGGACGACGACGAAGCCATCCGTGAATCGCTGTCGCTGCTGCTGGAATCGAACGGTCAGCCGGCGCGAGCCTATGGCGACGCAGAGTCCTTTCTGTCCCGCCTCGATCCCGAGGCGCCGGGCTGCGTGGTGACCGACGTGCGCATGGGCCGCATGAACGGACTGGAGTTGCAGCGGACATTGCGGGATCGGGGCATCGGCTTGCCGGTGATCATCATCACCGGCCATGGCGACGTGGCCATGGCGGTGCAGGCGTTGAAGGACGGCGCCGTCGACTTCATCGAGAAGCCGTTCGACGAGGACGTCTTCCTGGCCAGTGTGCGTGCGGCCCTCGACCACGGCCGGCAAGCCTTCCAGGAACGCCGCCAAACCGCCGACCTGCAAGCCCGTGCCGCCACCATGACGGCGCGGGAGCGTGAAGTGATGGATTTGGTGGTGCGCGGACTTTCCAACAAGTCGATGGCCACCGAACTGGCTATCAGTGTGCGCACGGTCGAGATTCATCGCTCCCGGGTGATGGAGAAGATGGCGGTGAAGAGCCTGTCCGAACTGGTGCGTGCCGCGCTACGACTGGAAGAGGGCAGTTGACCTTTCGCTTAGATGTTATTGCGCATTAACAGACTGCGAAAAAAGGCCAAAATTCCTCGTCATTCCCGCGAAAGCGGGAAGATGGACTCACATGTCAAGTGCAACACCGAGGCTGACGTCTTGCCCGAGGAAGACCTCCAAGGGTGTTCGGAAGTTGAGGCAGCGGCGCGGCGTAAGGTTGTAGTCGAGAATGATGTCGTCGAGGCGGGCCGGCTCGATGG
>CAJANL010000171.1 GCA_903941105.1 uncultured Rhodospirillaceae bacterium | reverse complement strand
TCTTCTCAAGGAAAGAAGCCAAACTCTCAGGCGTTTTCACATCAGCCGCAATCAACGACTGCGCGGCTTTCTGGAACGCTGGCAGCTTGGCCGGTGGCGGGCTTGAGCGGTAGGTGGTTAGCTTGCGCTCAAAAAGCGTAGGCTTGATTACCATAGGATTCAATCCTGACAACCCGTTGACGTAATCGGAAATCGCATTCAGGAAAGCGTCAAACTCAGGAAGCTTGTCCATACCAAGCTCGTTCTTTCCGCTGATAACATCGGCAAAGATGTACGCTTGGATTTCTTGAGCTACTGCATCTGGATGATAACCGGCCTCAATCAGCAAGTCTTCAAAGCTGATCAGCTTGTTAACGTCGATGTACTTGTCGATGATCGACTCGTACGCTTCTTTCGCCTTTGCGTTCATGTCACGCTGCGCCACATGAATCAATTCGTGAATCAGCGTCCACGGTATTGCTTCGATGTTGGCTGGCGACGCATCTACGAAAATCAACGACGGGGCGGAAGCTTCAACAAAGCCCTTCGTTCCTGAATCTCCTCCGGTGTAAAAGACCGGTAGAACTCCAGTTTTTTCTTTAAAGCTCCTTCTGGAATCGAGTAGATTTTCCGAATCGACGATTTGGATTCCTTGCTCTCTGGCAATGCGCTGGATGGTTGGATCGTTTTCATTTGATGGCGTGAAGTTATAGTTGGATGAATTGATTGAAAAGCTGTTTTTGATGAAGTCGATGAGTTTTTCGGCGGATGGAAGCGGCGGCGACTGCAACCCGTCAATCAACCCGTCAAACGCATCGAACAAGTCGTTCTTGGCTTGTTCTTCGGCGGGGGTGAGAGTGGGGGATGCGTCCCAAGCCTTGCGATACCGCTCGGCCAGATCCTCGTTGTTTTCGAGGTCGCTGATGATCGTGAAGTAGTTAGTCATCCCGTCCATCGAGGCGTCTTCCCTGATCTTATTGGCAAGCCACTGCATCCCACTCGCGCCAAGCCGGTCATAGAGCGCGTTGTAGCGATCAGTGATGTCTTTCGGCATGTCCGGCGAGCGGAATTGACCGTTGAGTTGCTGGGTGGTGATTTCCTTAGCCGCCTCAACCACCGGGGATTTCTCCCCGGCAGTCTGCTCGGTCAGCACTTGGGTTTCCCTTTGCCGCCCTTGCCCTTGGCTTTGGACTTCATTGGTTTGTGGTGTTGGTGTTTGCGGGGTGGCCGCTGAAGGGGGTGGTTGAACTGACAAGGATTCCTTGACGGTTGGCTTCTTGAAGCCCTTCTCTTTTTTTGTGATCTCATCCATCGTCCAGCCGGTCATGTCCATGACGTACTGGCGCGTGAACGGGCCTCGAAGTCCGAACCCGTTGTCGTCATCGGTATAGTCGGTGAAGCGGAACTGGCCGTCCATTTCATACCATGCGCTCGGTGGTTTGTAGTCACCGACCGGCACTTCAAGATCGAACAGTTCGGTGTCGAGCTTTGAAATCTTGCCGGATGCGACGCCATTTTCCTTCAT
>CAJANL010000170.1 GCA_903941105.1 uncultured Rhodospirillaceae bacterium | reverse complement strand
GTCATGCCTAAGCTCTATACGGCAGAAGGGGGCGGAAGACCAGCTTGGTCAGGCGGTTAGCGACACTATTTGTAACTGGGGCAAAACCCCGGGCGGCCGGGGCGCGGGACTCACATTTGGTTGAATCCCCGACCAGTCCATGATTCAGTGGGGCATGGCCAAGCCGCCCCTAAATGTTGATGGTTTCTCGCCGTTTGTGCTCAAGCCGCTGACGCTTGGGCTGCTGGAGGAGAATGCGCGGCTGGTTTCGGAGAATGCGTCGTTGCGCGAGGAAATCGCGCGGCTGAAGGGGCTGAAGGGCAAGCCGGATATCAAGCCGCCATCGACGCCATCGGGGATGGACAAGGCGACGGAGAAGCGGTCCCGGCGCGATGATAAGCGGCGGCGCGGGCCGAAAAAGCCATCGGCACCGGTCGAGGAGCGGGTGATCGCCGCCATCGACATTCCGCCCGGCTCGCGGTTCAAGGGCTACGAGGACTTCACCATCCAGGATCTGAAGATCGAGCCCCGGGTGGTGTGCTATCGCCGGGAGCGCTGGCTGACGCCGGACGGGCGCACGGTGCTGGCGCCGTTGCCTGAGGGAATCGGCGACCATTTCGGTCCCGAGATCAAGCGCTTCATTCTCGCCCAATACCACCAGGGGCAGACGACAGTGCCGCGCCTGGTCGAGTTGCTGCAGACGATCGGCGTCGACATCTCGAAGCGCCAGGTGGTGCGCATCCTGACCGAGGCCAACGACGCCTTCATCGCCGAGGCCCGCGACGTGCTGCGCGCCGGCCTCACCCATGGCGACTGGATTTCGGTCGATGACACCGGCGCCCGCCACCGCGGCAAGAACGGCTTCTGCACCCAGATCGGCAACGACGCATTCACCTTCTTCGCCACCACCGCATCGAAGAGCCGGGCCAACTTCCTCGGCCTGCTGCGCGCCGGCCACGGCGACTTTGTGCTCAATGACCAGGCCTTCGCCACCATGCGCCGCCGCCGTCTCGCCGGCCCGGTCATCGCCCGGCTGGCGGGCCATCCGGCACGGCACTTCGCCGATCACGCCGCGTGGCAGGCCCATCTCGACGCGCTGGGCATCGCCGAGATGAAGGTCCATCCCGACCCGGCGACGATCGCCACCGAGGGGGCGCTGTGGGGCGCCGTCACCGCCCACGGCTTCCTCGATGGCACGGTGATCGTTTCCGACGATGCCGGCCAGTTCAATGTCGGCGAGCACGCCCTGTGCTGGGTCCACGCCGAACGGTTGGTCCACAAGCTCGACACCTTCACCGAGACCGCCCGCCAAGCCAAAGAGGCGGTCCGCGCCCTGATCTGGTGGTTCTACGCCGACCTCAAGGCTTACCGCGCCGCGCCGGACCGGCGGCGAAAGGCGGAATTGAAGGCCCGCTTCGACCGAATCTTCAAACGCCGCACCGGCTTCGCCACGCTGGACCGCCTGCTCGCCCGCCTTCACGCCAACCGGGCCGAGTTGTTGCGCGTCCTCGACCGGCCGGAAATCCCGCTGCACACCAACGGATCGGAAAACGACATCCGCTGCCAGGTCATCCGCCGCAAGGTCAGCGGCACCACCCGCAGCGATCCGGGCCGAGACTGCCGCGACGCCTTCCTTGGCCTCGCCAAGACCTGCCGCAAACTCGGCATCTCGTTCTGGGATTACCTGGGAGCACGCCTCGGCGCCGCGGTCGTCAACGCCGTGCCGAGCCTGCCCTCGCTGATCGCCGCCCGCTCCGCCGCCTGACTGCCCGGGGTTTTGCCCCAGTTACG